>JAENXB010000173.1 GCA_016649785.1 Flavobacteriaceae bacterium | reverse complement strand
TTTCTAACGACGAACTAATTGAACAATTTAAAAAATTAGTATAATTATGGAAACTACAGCTGTAAAAAAATATACATTCAAGGATTTTACAAGTGATCAGGAAGTACGATGGTGCCCTGGTTGTGACGATTACGTAATTTTGCGTTCAATGCAGAAAGCTCTTCCCGAAATGGGAATTGCCAAAGAAAATGCCGTATTCATTTCAGGTATTGGTTGTTCTTCACGTTTTCCTTATTATATGGACACGTATGGAATGCACAGTATTCACGGTAGAGCGCCGGGGATCGCTTCCGGAGTGAAATTAGCCAACCCCAAATTAAGCGTTTGGGTGATGACCGGAGACGGGGATTCAATGGCCATAGGCGGAAATCATTTTATCCATGTGTTACGTAGAAATATCGATTTAAATATCGTGATGTTCAACAATGAAATATACGGATTGACCAAAGGACAATTTTCTCCAACTTCCCTGATAGGCCAAAAAACAAAATCATCTCCTTACGGAAACACTCAGCCTCCTTTCTCTCCCGGAGAACTTGCATTAGGTGCTAATGCACGTTTCTTTGCCAGAATTGGCGGTAACAATCCAAAGGCTATGACCCAAATTTTTATCGATGCGCATAAATTCAAAGGAACTTCTTTAGTGGAAGTTTTACAAAACTGTGTGATCTTTAACGATGGATGCTTTTCTAATGTGACCGATAAAGACGTTAAGGAAGACAAACAAATTTATCTTGAACACGGCAAACCTATGATCTTTGGTAAAAACAGCGATAAAGGCCTTGTGTTAAACGGATTAAAATTAGAGGTTGTAACTATTGGTGAAAACGGGATCACCCAGGAAGATCTTTTGGTGCACAATGCCAAAGAAGAAGATAAAACCCTTCATCAAATGCTTGTGAGAATGGATTATCCTCTTGCTACGGGAATTATCAGAAGTTTTGAGGATGTTACCTTAGAAGAAAGGGAAGATTACTTAACCGCCCAGGTAAAAGCAAATTCAAAATTCAAAAAAACCGATGATCTGTTCTTTTCAGGAGAAACTTACCAGGTAAAATAATTTTAAACCTGTTCATACAAGGGTAACTATTATTGGAAAAATAGATGAAAAATGCTTTAGCCAATTGGGTTAAGGCATTTTTTTATTTTCCCAATTGACAAAAAATTATTTTCCGGAAAACTTTAATTTAAAATGCGCCCATAACTGATTTCTATCAGTTATAAACCAAAAGAATGCCAGTAATTTTACAGGGTAATAAAGGGTAAAAAAATGGGCTCAGAAGCAATTATAGTATTCTTAATAGCAGGTATTGTGCTGGTTGCCGGCGCAAACTTTCTATCAAATTTAATTTCACATAAATCCGACAACCCACAAAAGCGGGAACCTTATGAAAGCGGGATGAAAACTATTGGACCTACCTGGGTCCAGTTTAAAGTTGGCTACTATTTATACGCCATTTTATTTTTGGTTTTTGATGTGGAGATAGCATTTTTATTTCCCTGGGCCGTAGTATTCAAAGAAGTTGGATTTACTGCGCTTATTGAAATTGTCATATTTTTATTCATACTGGGATTAGGTTTAGCATACGCCTGGAAAAAAGGAGCATTAAAATGGGACTAGATAAAACAAATACACCTGCCGGAAGTCCGGGAGAAATTCCAAAAGATTTCCCGGGAAAAGTTATTCCCGCAGGAAATGGAGCAAACGTAATTATCACTTCATTAGATAAAATAATTAATTGGGGACGTTCAAATTCACTTTGGTCGCTTTATTTTGGTACCAGTTGCTGTGCAATTGAAATGATGCAAACAGGTGCTGCCCGCCACGATTATTCAAGATTTGGTTTTGAAGTTGCAAGGCCTTCCCCAAGACAAGCCGATTTAATTATAATAGCCGGAACCATTGTAAACAAAATGGCACCGGTTTTACGTCGTTTATACGATCAAATGGCCGAACCCAAATACGTTATTGCAATGGGAGCCTGCGCAATATCAGGCGGTCCGTTCTTTTACAATTCCTATTCGGTTGTAAAAGGCGCAGATCACGTTATCCCTGTTGATGTATATGTACCGGGATGCCCGCCCCGAAGCTTTATTGGAAGGCATGCTGATGCTTCAGGATAAAATACGAACAGAAAGCATGAAACATAAAATAAATCCTATAGACGGGTTTGATGAAGGTTTATAAAACTGAAGGTTATGACTAATGAAGCGTTACAAAATTTAATAAACACCTGGATTCCAGATCCTGTAACTTCCGAATTGGAATTTACCGAGGAAGAATCCCAGTTTCTAAACATCAGTGTACAACCGGCAGACCTTCACCAATTAATGTTTCAGTTAAAAAACAATACTGATACCAATTTCGATTATTTGTTTTGCTTGAGCGGAGTTGATTGGGGAAAAGAATTAGGAGTAGTTTACCATTTGGAATCTACCACTCACAGGCATATAATTGTGGTTAAAGTAAAAACTGAAGACAGGGAAAACCCGGTTTTCGATTCGGTTTGTGATATTTGGAAAACAGCCGAATTTCACGAACGTGAAGTATTCGATTTCTTCGGAATAAAATTCAATAACCATCCAAATTTGAAAAGGCTCTTTTTAACCGAAGACTGGGATGGATTTCCGCTTAGAAAAGATTATGTGGATGAAATTAATATGATTGTTAAATAAGTAAAAATGGAAACATCTACTGTAAATAACAATTTTAAATCTGAAGAATATTTCATCAATATGGGACCTCAACACCCGGCAACTCACGGGGTTTTGCGTTTATTATTAACCATAGATGGTGAAACAATCAAAAAAGTAGAACCGGATTTAGGATATATTCACCGCTCCATAGAAAAAATGTGCGAACGGGACAGCTATCAGCAAATTGTCCATCTAACGGATAGAATGGACTATTTGTCTTCAAATATTAATAATGAAGCTGTTTGTTTAGCCGTTGAAAATGCACTTCAAATTGAAGTTCCGGATCGTGTTAAGGTGATTAGGACAATAATTGGCGAATTGACCAGGATCGCGTCACATAATTTGTGGTGGGGCGTTATGGGAATGGATGTTGGCGCATTGACCACTTATTTCTATGCTTTCAGGGATCGTGAAATGATCAACGATATTTTTGAAGAAACCTGCGGCGCCCGTTTAACGATGAACTACAATATTCCGGGTGGTTTAATGTTTGATATCCATCCAAATTTTGTAAAAAGGGTTAAAGAATTTATAGCCCATTTTAAAACAAAACTTCCCGAATACGACACTCTTCTGACAAATAATGTGATTTTTCAAAAAAGGATGAGAGGTGTTGGAATGTTATCAAAAGAAGATGCCATCTCATACGGCGCTTCCGGGCCTGTTGGCCGTGGCTCAGGTTATTCCTGCGATGTTAGAAAACTTCATCCCTATAGTGCGTTGGACAAAGTAACTTTTAATGAAGCCTTGAGAACTGAAGGTGATTCTTTTGCCCGATATGAAGTTAGGATCCAGGAGATGTGGGAATCCATGTCTATAGTTGAACAATTGATAGACAATATTCCTGAAGGAGATTATAAGGTAGAAACAAACGCAGTAATTAAATTACCAAAAGGAGAATTTTATCAGAAGGTAGAAACCGCCAGAGGGGAACTTGGCGTGTATATTATAAGCACAGGAACTAAAAACCCATACCGTCTTAAATTCCGCTCCCCCGGATTTTCAAACCTTTCATTATTAAATCATATTGCTGTGGGTGGCAAAATTGGAGATCTGGTTGCATCAATGGCAACTTTAGACCTTGTAATACCAGATATTGACCGATAAAATAATAGCAATGAACCTATCATTAAGCATCACAAAAAACATTCACGACTGGCTTTTTAATATGATGCCCGAAACTGCGGCAAGCCTTACAGAAATGACATTGATAGCCACGGTATATCTAGCCGTTTTTGCTGTCACCGGTCTATTCCTGGTTTTGCTTGAAAGAAAGGTTGCTGCCTGGTTTCAATTAAGATTAGGACCAAACAGGGTTGGACCTTGGGGATTGTTACAAACCATGGCCGATGCCTTAAAACTGGTGTCGAAAGAGTTGACAGGAACTGTAAACGCCGATAAGTTTTTATACAACCTAGCTCCTTATTTTGTTATTATTACCGCATTAATGGCTTTGGCCGTTCTTCCATTTTCCGGGGAATTTCAAGCCTTTGACATTAATATAGGAATCTTCTTTTTGATCGCCATTTCATCCATTGGAGTGATCGGAATTTTACTGGCCGGTTGGAGCAGCAACAACAAATTTGCCCTTATTGGCGCAATGCGTAGCGGGGTGCAAACCATTAGTTACGAGCTTTCCGTGGGTTTATCGTTATTGACCGTGATATTGATTACCGGGACATTACAGCTTTCAGAAATAGTTGAAGTTCAAAGAAACGGGTGGCTTATTGTCCAGGGACATATTCCAGCCATCTTCGCATTTATGATCTATATGATCTCCGGAACTGCCGAAACAAACCGGGCTCCCTTTGATCTTGTAGAGGCCGAATCGGAATTGGGCGCTGGGTTTCACACAGAATATTCGGGGATGAAATTCGCTTATTTCTTTCTGGCCGAATTTATAAACATGTTTATAATAGCTTCCATTGCCACAACCATATTTTTTGGAGCCTGGTTATCCCCTTTCGGAATTACCGAGTCCCTTCCTTGGTTAGGAGTATTCTGGTTTTTAGGAAAAACATTGGTCTTGGTATTTTTAATGATGTGGTTTCGATGGACGTTCCCCAGATTGAGAATTGACCAGCTTCTCACCCTAGAATGGAAATATTTACTCCCTTTAAACCTAATGAACCTTGTACTTATGGCTATAATTGTTTGGCTTAACCTAACAATTCAATTTTAGAAATTATGAGCTATTTTTCAGATATATATAATGGTATAAAAACACTGCTTACCGGTATGAGTGTTACCGGCAAATACTTTTTACACTCACAAAAAGGAGCCATTACCCAACAATATCCCGACAACAGGGAAACCTTAAAAATGTTTGAACGTTTTCGCGGGGAAGTGGTGATGCCCCACGATGAGAACAACGAACACCGTTGTACTGGTTGTCAAAAATGTGAGTTGGCTTGTCCAAACGGAACTATAGAAATTATCTGGGACCGGCAAGTGGATCCTGAAACAGGTAAAAAGAAAAAACTGATAGAAAAACACATTTACCATTTAGGGATGTGTACCATGTGTGGTTTATGTATTGAGGCCTGCCCTACCGACGCTATTAAATGGGCTCAAAATTATGAAAATTCTGTTTACGACAGAACAACTCTCACTAGGGTTTTAAACAAACCGGGATCCAAATTAATGCCCGGAGTAGAGGAATAAAATTATGGAACAAATTGTATTTTACATTCTAGCATTGATAATGATCGTTATGGCAATTGCGTCTGTTTCCAGTCGTAAAATGCTTAGATCTGTTGTCTATTTATTATTTGTACTTATCGGTATAGCCGGGATTTATTTTCTTGTTGATTACAACTTTCTGGCTGCAGTCCAGCTTACCGTTTACGCGGGAGGAATTGTAGTCTTGATAATTTTCTCTGTTCTTCTGGTTCATCATATGGAAATGGAGATGGAAATAGCAAAAAGATCCAAACAGGTACTAACCGGATTAGCCAGTTTAATAGGGCTTGGGGTTTTTTTGACAGCAATTTATTCCCACGATTTTGGTGTTGTTGAAAATATCCTTACAACAACAACTACTGCTGAAATTGGAATGGGCCTTTTGAGCTACGGTGCCGGCGGATTTATTTTACCGTTCGAGGTGATAAGCGTGCTATTATTAGCCTCGATGATTGGGGCGATAGTTATTGCAAAAGGGGGGAAACTTGAAAATGAGGATACGGAAATAGTCGGAAGACCAGAGACGGAAGACCAGAAATGAAAATAGTCGGAAGACCGGAGACGGTAGACGGTAGACGGTAGACGGTAGACAAAAGTCGGAAAAATTTTGAATTTTTGAATTTGAATAATATCATTTAGAAAAAATATTGATTAATGAAAAAGAATTATAGTCCCCAAACCTCGGTCTTCAAAAAACACACATTATGATAGCAGGAATTAGCATATACGAAATACTTACTCTAACCTCTATCCTATTTTTTATAGGTGTCTACGGATTTATTACCAGAAAAAACCTGATTTCAATTTTGATTTCATTGGAATTGATTTTGAATGCTTCAGCTATAAATTTTGTTATTATCAA
>JAENXB010000304.1 GCA_016649785.1 Flavobacteriaceae bacterium | reverse complement strand
TTTTAAGTAACATTCCGGTATCTTGTTAGTCTAATCCATGCGTTTGATATTTTAATTATGTTCCCACTATTAAAGGAAAATATAAGGATTGCTTTTGATTCTATTAAAAGCCAGATCCTTAGGACAACACTTACAGTTTTGATTATCGCCATCGGAATCACCGCTTTAGTTGGTATTTTAAGTGCGGTTAGTGCCCTGGAAAACACCATAAGCAGTGATTTTGCCTCAATGGGCTCCAATACCTTTAATTTACAGCGCTACGAGTTTACAACACATACCAGGGGTGGCGGAGAAAGGGAAAAAATAAATCCTATAATAACGTACCGGGAAGTGCGGGAATTCAAGGAAACATATAGTTTCCCGAAAACCCAAACCTCAATTTCATTTACGGGGACTTCCACCGCTGAAGTTAAATATGAAAGTGAAAAAACCGATCCCGAAGTTTCTGTATTGGGAGTGAACGAATTTTTCCTGACAAATTCAGGGTTGAACCTGGAGGAAGGCAGGGAATTTAATTATTTTGATATTCAAAACAACAACAATGTAGCCATCCTGGGTGCCGATTTTGCCGAAGGATTATTTAAAAATATTTCTCCAATAGGCAAAACCATCAGTGTTCGCGGAGTAAAGTTCACTGTGATTGGAATTTTGGAATCCAAAGGTTCTACCTTCGGAAATAACCAGGATTTACGGGTATTGATCCCTGTAGAACTTGCGCGCTCCATTTTTACCCAACCCGATATCAATTATAACATCAGTGTACGGGTGGGCGACAAGGAAATGATGGAAGGCGCGCAAAGCGAAGCCATTATTACTTTTAGGAACATTCGAAGACTAAATCCCGTTGAAGAAAACAATTTTGGAATTGAAAAAAGTGATGATCTGATTAACCGAATATTTACGATTACAGGTTACCTGAATCTTGCAGCCTGGATTATTTCTATTATAACAATTTTTGGTTCTTCAATAGCCCTTATGAATATAATGTTGGTATCCGTTTCTGAACGGACCCGGGAAATTGGAATTAGAAAGGCTTTAGGAGCCAAAAACAGTACCATTGCTACCCAATTTTTTATGGAAACCCTTATAATTGGTCAAATTGGTGGAATTGTGGGAATAATACTGGGGATTTTTATTGGAATAGGAGTTTCTGCCGCAGCCGATTTTGATTTTGTCACGCCCTGGAAAGCAATTTTATGGGCTACAGGAATCACTATTTTAGTTGCAATTTTGGCAGGAAGCTATCCGGCCAATAAAGCAGCAAAGCAAAATCCCATAGAATCTCTGCATTATGAATAGATCAGGTATTCACGATCAGGTCAAAATATTCAAATAGTTCTCCTTTGGTGATCACAGCTCCTTGTTGGATAAGTGCAAATATATCCTTATTCCGCTCGGCGCTTATGGCTTTGGTTGAGGTAAATAAATTGACGGAATCCTCCATTATATTTTTTTGCAACCATTGATAGCCTTCACGGGTTGTAATATCTATCGCCTTGTTCTCCACGGTTACCGCGATAAGATCAATTTCCTCCTGAGAAATATGAAACAGGTACATTTGATTGGGGGAAAAATGTTCGAGATAAGTCACCTGCTCCAAAACTCCTTCCCATATCAAATCGCTAAAAACATCTAATTCTTCCTCTGCAGCTTCCGGTTTTTGTTGTTTTATTTCTTCCCATTCTTTTGCGGAAATAGATTGTGTTGCAAGAAAGTTGATGAATTCCTGTTGCAATTCTTCAAATTGTTCTTTGCTGAGTCGGGTGTATTTCATTTTTTGATTTATTAAAAACCACCTGGAAGGTTGGTTTAAATTACGTGGATTTTTTCCTGAAATAGAAAAGCCTACTCAAAATAGAGTAGGCTTTAATTTATATAATAACAGACTTATGCCTGAGCAATAACATCAAATCCGAAAGATGTAATTACCGCGCGGTGAAAGCGCAAAGTAGCTTCATAACGACCTAAACGTTTAATATTTCCACCAGCAATGGTGATATATTTTTTGTCAAGTTCAACACCTTCTTTCGCAAGAGCTTCAGATAAATCACCATTAGTGATAGATCCAAACATTTTATCGCCACCACCTGCTTTTGCAGTTAGTTTAAGCTCTAATCCGTTTAATTTGGCAGCTTGTTTTTTAGCTTCGTCTATATTTTTTTGTTCTTTATAGGCACGTTGCTTTAAAGTTTCAGCCAAAACTTTCTTTGCTGAAGGGGTTGCCAAAGCGGCAAAACCTTGAGGGATCAAAAAATTCCTACCGTAACCGTGCTTCACGACTACCATATCATCTTTAAAACCTAAATTTTCTACGTCTTTTTTAAGTATCAATTCCATAATTGCCTTCTTTTTATTTTAATAAATCGCCAACATACGGCATTAATGCTAAATGGCGGGCGCGTTTAACGGCAACAGCCACTTTACGTTGATATTTCAATGAAGTACCGGTCAATCGTCTTGGCAACAATTTACCTTGTTCATTAACAAAACTCATTAAAAAGTCGGCATCTTTAAAATCGATATATTTAATACCTGATCTTTTAAATC
>JAENXB010000359.1 GCA_016649785.1 Flavobacteriaceae bacterium | reverse complement strand
TTGCGATTTGCTCACCCTTTTTGACTGGAAACATTCCCTCCGGAACAAACTGGTTAATCGTGAATTCTTCTTTTTCGTATTGAATTTTCCGAATGTAATCTTCTATCGGTGATGAAAAACTACTGAGATGTCCGTAAACCGTTGTTGTTCCGTTCGGATGATCGATATACAAGGCATTACCGTATCCGCTTGGAGAAATTGAAATTCTGGAAATAAAACCATCGGCTGCCGAATAAACAGAAACCCCTGTTCTTCCCTGTGTTTTAATGTCAATTCCGGCATGGAAATGATTGGATCGCAGTTCTGCAAAATTTCCAGCCAAATAAAGTGGAATTTTCACAGGCGCCCCGTAATAATTGGGGTCAATTGGTTCCAATGGCTGAGAGCAGGCTGAAAGCCCGATTGCCAGGAAAAGTATAACATGGAGTAGATATTTCATCTGTTTCTGATTTGTTTTTATTATGGCCTGATGGAGCCCGCCTGAAATTATTCCCGGGACTCGTTTCGTGGTCTTTGATTTGGATGGCGAAATTATAAAACTTATTGGAGCCATACCCATTTTTGCATTTTTGCTTAAAAACGAAATAATAGGTTTTCAGATTTCATGAATTGGGCAAAAATGTTAATTTTGTCGGGGAATGGAGTTCCTGTGCATCGGAATGAGTTCTTAAGGCACCAAATAAACGAAATTGTTTTCGAGTGAAAGTGAATCAAAATGACTGATCTGGAGAAAAACTTACTGATAGATTTCGAGCTTAAGGTTAAGCAGATTATCGCTAAACACGAGACGCTTAAGCAGGAAAAACACCAACTGCTTGGGACAATTGGAAATCTGGAGGAAACGATTAATCAGCTTCGTCAGGAAAATCGCTTACTTGAACAGAAATACGAAAATTTGAAATTAGCCAGGATGTTGGTTGCATCAGATCATGAAAATAAAGATGCAAAAAACAGGATACAAAAATTAGTGCGGGAAATTGATAAATGTATTGCTCTATTAAATCAGTAATACAAAGATAAATGACAGAGAAGCTTTCTATAAATATTAAAATTGACGGAAGAAGTTATCCGTTAACGGTAGACAGAAAAGATGAGGAGAAATACCGGAAAGCTGCCAAAATAATAAATGATATCGTTCTTCAATATCGTCAAAAGTATCTCGCAAGCGATTCGCAGGATGTTTTAGCGATGACTGCCATTCAGTTTGTGTTGAAAACAATTGATCTTGAAGAAAAAGTAGATCGTTCGCCTATGTTTGATGAGTTGAAAAAACTCGACGAAGATTTAGGTGATTATTTATCATTGAGGGAATAAATTTTATCATATAATCAAAAGCCCGCATTTTTTATTTAAATTCCGGAATTCTAAGGAATACCAGGGGTTTGAGTTGGGAATGCGGGCTTTTTTAGTGTAAACAAGTTTAATTTAATAGCAAATGGAGATATTATATTATGTCATATCTGGCTTTTTAGGAGGTGGAATACTTTCCTACTTTATGTGGGACAAAGCCCTGAAAAGTAAAAAGATTAAAATTGTAAGTGAAGCTGTAGCTGAAGGAGATGTTATTAAGAAAGATAAAATCTTACAGGCTAAAGAAAAATTCCTGCAGTTAAAATCTGAACATGAGGAATACATCAATGAAAAGAGCAGTAAGGTAAACAACTTTGAAGCCAAGCTAAAACAGCGTGAATCAGGTTTAAATCAGAGAAGAGATGAACTGAACCGCAGTGTTAAAGATTTCGAAACTTCGAAACA
>JAENXB010000192.1 GCA_016649785.1 Flavobacteriaceae bacterium | reverse complement strand
TTTCTCATTAGGTTGGTCCCTTCCCGGTAAATGCCGCAGTGCTTTTATCTCACTGCTGAAGTAAAGGGAATTATCTTCCAGGGAGTAATAAAAGGGTTTTACCCCAAACCGGTCCCTGGCGGCAAAAAGCTGTTTTTCTTTGGTGTCCCAAATGGCGAAAGCGAACATCCCGTTCAACTTTTCAAGGCAGTCTTTTCCCCATTTTAGATAAGCAGCCAGCAAAACTTCTGTATCTGATGTGGTTTTGAATTGGTAGGAAGGATTTAATTCCTCCCGAAGCTCTTTATAATTGTAAATTTCGCCGTTGAAGGTCAGGATAAACCTGCCTGAATTATCCGCAAAAGGTTCATTTGCTTCCGGGGAAAGATCGATGATGGACAGGCGGTTATGGCCAATTCCCGCAAAGCCTTCATCTATAAAAGTGCCGGTATGATCAGGGCCACGGTGGGCCTGTTTTTTGAGCATCTTAAGCAGATTGGATTCTGTAGGATTTGAAGAAATAATCCCGGCTATTCCACACATAATTGTTTCTTTTAATTTTTTAGAGAACTTTAGTCGATCAGGATCTTGTTAGGTAACAGGATTTTTTTTGTTGTTAATCTCCCCCTTCGGGGGCTGGGGGGATTTTTAATAATTCTTCAGCACTTTTCCAATCTGCGGGCTCATCAATGTTCACGTAGGGACTTCCGGTGGTGTCTATGAACCCAATGTTTTTGCCATAAAGAGAATTGTTTTGTAAGATCACGGAAGTCCTGGTGATATAAATTGCACCATCGCGGTGGTAGGCCTTCGGGAGTTCCTGCCGCCGGGAAATAATTTCATTTTCTCCGGTTGAGATCCTGAGTATTCCTTCTTTTTCTTCAAAAACCCAGTGCGGATTGTATTCCGCGGGGACTTCCCTTACCGAGATCAGCGAATCGAAATTTCCTTTTATGAATTTCCCGATCGCACTGTCTATCAATTCATTATTTCGAAACGGGGTAGTAACCTGTAGCAAACAAACCGCATCAAATTTCTCTCCGTTTTCTTCAAAAAACTTCAAGGCCTGCTTTACCACTTCAATACTGGGAGTGTTGTCCTGAGCTAAAGCTGAGGGTCTTATAAATGGCACTTCCAATCGGAGTTGTTCAGCAACTGCAATGATCTCCTTATCATCTGAACTAAGGATCACCCGCGACAGCAGTTTTGAAGCTTTTGCCGCTTCTACGGTATATTCCAGCAATGGTTTTCCACCCAAAAGCTTTATGTTCTTTCCGGGAATTCCTTTGCTGCCACCGCGGGCGGGAATTATGCCAAGTATTTTCATGTTCTGTTTGTTGTTTAGCGTTTACCGTTTAGGGTTTGTGGTTTAGGGTTTATGGTTTAGGGTTACTGTTTATGGTTTATGGTTTGGGGTTTGTGGTTGTTAGCTAGCACATGCCTGAATAAGGTTGTGCGTTTTTTGATTCTGTTTTTTTAGCAACGAATGCACTAATATTTTTCTTTCTCTATATTTAATACTTTTTTACTCTCCACTCTCCACTTCCGATTAGTCCCGTTTTACCCCGGCCCTAAAGGGAGGACTAAGATTTTTCTTTCTACTTTGAAACTTTTTTTACCTTCCACTCTCCACTCTCCACTCATCACTTAACCCCAAACTCCAAACTCCAAACTCCAAACCCTAAACCTCAATACCAAATCGTCTTTGAGAACGTCAATTCCACTTCGGCCAATAGATTGGCGATCTTTTCTCCGGAATTGCCATTTCCATAGATCTCCGAGCTCTTAAAATGATGGGCGGAAATGGCCGATTTAACGGCCTGGTATATTTCTTCCTGATTGTGATTTACATCGGTTACATTTTCGGCACGCATTCTCCGGTGTTGCCGGTTGCCGATATTTATAACCGGGGTGCCTAAATAGGAACACTCCCTGATCCCGGCACTTGAATTCCCCACCAGGGCTTTCGCGTTTTTAAGCAACCTCAAAAAATCAAGGGGTTCCATATTTTTAAAGAAATGCATATTTTGGGGTTGTTCAAGTTCCCGGAAAGCCCTGATCCTGTTGGAAGTTCCGTCTGATCCGGCGTCTACGTTGGGCCAGAACCAAAAAGCAGGGTAATTTAATTGGTTGACCGCATTTAAGGTTTCCTGAATATGGGCCTTGGATTCCGTATATTCGGTGGTTACCGGGTGTTGCATCACCACTATATAACCGGCTTTCCAGTTCAGTTTTACGCCAACTCCTCCGTATTTTTTTATGGGATCAAAATCCAGTTCGGGATTTTCCGTTATTTGCCTTGCCAGATCTATGGAGGGACAGCCCGTGTTAATTACGCAGGCCGGGTTTTCACCGAGTTTAATTACCCGGTCCCTTGCGTCTTCACTGGAAACCAGGTGCAGATCGGCCAGTTTTGTATTGGCATGCCGCACCTTTTCGTCGATGCTGCCGGTTACTTCCCCGCCCTGAATATGCACCAGGGGGATATTCTGATAAGCCGCCGCGATGGAAGTGGCGATGGTCTCAAACCTGTCGGCTATAGTGATCACGGCATCGGGTTTCAGATTATATAACACATTGGTGAGTTCCATCACTCCCAATCCGGTGGTCTTGGCCATGGTGGTTGGATTTTCGCCTTCCAGTACCATAAAAACCTTCGCCGCGATTGGGAAACCATCTTTTTCGATAAAATCGACCGCATTTCCGTACCTGTCCAAAAGAGCCGAGCCGGCAATGACCAGCTGTAATTCCAGTTTCGGGTGGTTTTGAATGGCGGTTAAAACCGTCTTTATCCGGCTATAGGAGGGGCGTGCGGTAACTACAACACAGATTTTTCGTTGGTTCATTGGAGGATTTTGTGATATAGCTAAAGTATAAAAAAAATATGGAGTACCGTTTGGCGTTTGCTGTTTAGCGTTCAGCGTTTAGTGTTTGTGGTTTATGGTTTGTGGTTTTTTTATAGTTTTCGCTAAACCTGGCACCTCATTTTTTTATTGTCCATTACAGAAGTTGAAAATAAAATCGGTGTATTTGATAGGAATGAGAGAGTTAAATAAGCATATTGACCAGATAAAAAAGCTTTGCACCAGGAATGGAGTAAAATCCCTTTTTTGCGTTTGGTTCAGTTACAACTGATGAATTTAATCTTGAAAGTGATATTGATCTTATCGTGGATATTGAAAATAAAGACCCATTTTCTTATTCTGAAAGTTACTTTAACCTGAAGTTTGAATTGGAGCAATTGCTAAACAGGCAAATAGATCTATTGGAACAAAAAGCCATTAAAAATCCGTTCTTTAAGGAGGAAATTGAAAAAACAAAAGTACTTATTTATGGATAGCCATATCCGGACCTGGTTGAAGGATATAACACAAGCCATTCAAGAGATAAATTCATTTCTACCGGTTAAAAAGGATTTCTCGGATTTTCAACAAGATATAAAAACTAAAAGGGCAATTGAGAGGAATGTTGAAATAATTGGGGAAGCCATGAGCCGAATCTTAAAAAACCAATCCTGATTTTCCGATAACACAATCCAGAAAAATAGTTGATACCAGGAATAGAATCATTCATGGGTATGACAGTGTTTCCGAGGAGATTATTTGGTCTATTGTAATACAGGATTTACCACCCTTAGAAAAACAAATCTCCAAATTATTAGGAGAAGTGTGAAATTTCCAAATCCTTCTTGATAATCTTTTCACGTAAAGGCAGCAAAGGGGTTTTGTTTTTCTAATCTGTTTGCCGTTTTTTGACATAGATCTTGCGTTTTTTTTACGAGTTAGTCTCATTTTACCCCGACCCTAAAGGGAGAAGGAGATTTTTCTTGTTTCTTAGATCGTTCTTTCTTGATAATCCTTTCACGCAAAGGGCGCAAAGTAACTTCGTTTTTCTATTATTGGATCTTCAATTTCTTGCGAATTATTTTTCTCCTTTCTTCTGTTTTCGTGAACTCCGGTCTCTTTTCTTTTGTCTTTTTTCTATATTCTTTTCTCTTTTTAATATCAATATAACATTTGTATAACACACTGTTAAGGGGTATCTTTGATGAAAGTTTGTTGTGAAACACCCATTAAAAAATTTTTCTCACACAGCGCAAGGATTCAATGGATATTACAAATAAATTCTAAAAAAATAATATAGACAGATGAAAGTGCAAACAGCATTTCGATTGGAAAAAGAACTGGTCGATGAATTAAAGCAACAGGCAAAAAATAACAAACGAAGCCTGAATAATTATGTGGAGTTAATCCTCTCTAAGGTTGTTGAAAAGCAACCTAATGACGAAACTATCGAGGCGTTGGAAGAGGCGCTTAACAGTAAGGAATTAGAGCCTATAACAGATATTGATAAATTTCTGGATTCCATTTAATGTATCTCCTTATCCCGACTACGAGATTCAAAAAAGACCTAAAAAAATTTAAGTGGGTTTCGGTTGAAATTCGTTATTTTTGAACAAGCTGAAAAAGAATAGATTATGGATACAACGTCCCAAATAAAAAAAAACCTTATTTCAAGGATTCAAAATTCCAATGACATCAATTTTCTAAAAGCTCTGCAGACAATTATTGATTCTTCGGAAGAAGCTTTAATTCAATTAACTCAGGAACAGCAAAGTTCAATTGAAAATGGACGAAATCAAATTAAGAATGGAGATTTTATTGAGAATGACAAGCTAATTTCTGAATTGAAAGAATGGCTCACAAAAAAGTAATTTGGTCAGTTCGAGCCGGTATTGAACTAAAAGAGAATCTTGAATTTTATCTTGAACGAAATGGAAATCCCAATTACAGTATAAAACTCCTGGAAGAAGTCGAAGAATTAATTCAAACGCTTTCCAAAAGTCATTTTATTGGAAGGTTAACTTCAAATAAAATAACACGCGTTATTCCTATGGATGTTTATTTAATTTTTTATGAAATCCAAAAAGAACAGATTGAAATTGTTTCTTTTTGGGATAATAGACAGGATCAATTAATGAGAATAACTTAGGACATTCAATAATCCAACTCGAAGCAGCAGTGCTATATTCCAAATATAATCAATAAAAAACTTCTCAATCGTACTTCTAACTTCAAAATACCAACTAAAAATTTCTAAATTGCGTACATAAGAATTCGTATGAACAAAGACCAAAATCAGGCAAAAAACAAACTTCATTTCGAAGCGCTGTACGCCAACTATCCCATCAGCAATATTCTGCATTGGATCAATAACCTGGATACATTTTTGGATTCTGCGACTACTACGGAAACCAGCTGGTTTGGATTATATCAGAACAATTTCAGGGAGAAAATAAAAGGCAAAAAAGTCCTGGAAATGGGCTGTGGAGATTGCACCAATGCAGCGGTAATGGCAGCATTGGGAGCCGAGGTTTATGCTAATGACATCGCTTCGGCCAGTGGCGAGATTGTGAGAAAGCTGAATGAAAATTACACTTTTAAGCACCCCATCATCTTTGTGGAAGACGATTTTTTGGAAAACAATTTAACTTCTCAAAGCTTCGACTTCGTG
>JAENXB010000425.1 GCA_016649785.1 Flavobacteriaceae bacterium | reverse complement strand
GTTCATTGTGTAGGGATGGGTTCACAATTATTTCCGAAGGAAGTACTTGAAAGTAAAGATTGGGCATTTATAACCAGGAAATGCAAAGAAGCGCTTGAAATTGTATCGAAAATCAGAAAAAAATAAAAACTAAACTAAACAAAATCGTATGGCTGATCAATTAAAACCAGTGGGGAATTATCGGTATCGAATTCTCGCCCTATTATTTTTGGCTACTTCCATCAACTATTTTGACAGAAGTATTATGAGTGTTATGTCGCCTGAACTTATTGAATGGTTTGGCTGGACGAATAAGGATTATTCCCATGTCCTGATTTCATTTCAGATTGCATATGCCATTGGATTACTTTCGATGGGTGGCATTATTGATAAACTTGGTACCAAAAAAGGTTATATATTGTCAATTGGCTTATGGAGTTTCTTTGGTATGATGCATGCCACTATTTCAAAGGGTTATGGCTTGATTGGTTTTGTACTGGCACGCTTTGGACTTGGTTTTGGCGAATCAGGAAACTTTCCTGCAGCGATCAAAACTACAGCTGAATGGTTTCCGAAAAAAGACAGGGCCTTTGCAACCGGAATTTTTAATGCGGCAACCAGTATTGGTGCCATTTCAGCTCCTTTTGTTGTTGGTGCAATTGTTTATTGGTCAGGAGGAAGCAGAGGAGACGGAGAACTTGTTAACTGGCGAATTCCATTTTTAATTACAGGGGCCTTAAGTAGTATTTGGGTGTATTTATGGTATAAAACCTATAAAAAACCTGAAGATCATCCAAAGGTAAGCAAAGAAGAACTGGCATATATTAACAGCGATTCTGTTGTTGAAAATGTTGAAAAACTTCCCTGGAAAAGCGTTTTCCCAAAAAGGGAAACATGGGCATTTTCGTTGGCTAAGGTGACTGATGCTGTTTGGTGGTTTTATTTATTCTGGGGAGCAATTTTCTTAGCTGATAAATTTAATGTTGATATTAAAAATATGGGTCTGCCATTTCTTGTTATTTATCTTATTGCTGATGCTGGTAGTATTTTTG
>JAENXB010000072.1 GCA_016649785.1 Flavobacteriaceae bacterium | reverse complement strand
TGTAAACTCTCTAAAGCCTCATCATTATTGCTCCTCCTCTTGGGCTCGAACCAAGGACCCTCTGATTAACAGTCAGATGCTCTAACCAACTGAGCTAAGGAGGAAAATGCTTTTCTTTTGCGGTTGCAAATATAAATCAAAATTTAAGTGACAGCAAAACAAAACTTCACTTTTTTTAATGAATTTTTGTTTCTATTTGAACTTGTGGGAAAAAAGAATCCTATCACTCAAATAACCAGCGATATAAATCATTTCCATTGGCAAATAACACCAATGCTATCAGGATAAAGAATCCTACCATTTGGGCATATTCCATAAATTTTTCGTTGGGGGTCTTCCCTGTAATGATCTCGTACATCAAAAATGTAACGTGTCCGCCATCCAGTGCCGGGATGGGAAGTATGTTCATAAAGGCCAGAATAATTGAGATCAGGGCAGTTGCCAGCCAGAATCCCTGCCAGTTCCAAACATCAGGAAATAGGCCTCCAATAGCTCCAAAACCACCAACCTGGGTGGCTCCTTTAGCGGTAAACACATATTTAAACTGGGCTATATAATCGTGCAGGGTCCAATACCCGTAATCAAAACCGGCTTTAACGCTTTCACCCAAACCGTATTCGCGGGTTTGAATATCAAAATCCCTTTTTGAAGTCACTCCTATCAATCCTGCATCATCCGGAGTAACTTTGGCGCTCATAATTTTATCGCCGCGTTTAAAGACGACTTCCACTTCTTTGCCTTTATTTGCTCCAACTATGGGTGCCAATTCGTGCCAGTAACCAATTTCCTGCTCATTAAGGGAGATAAGGCTGTCCCCTTTTTGCAATCCGGCTGCCGCGGCTGCCCTGTCGACCAACACGCTGTCCAATACCGCATTTTGTATAGGTACAAAAGGCTGCATAACTCCTTCCTGGAACATTCTTGATCCTATATTTTCCGGAACAGCAATGGTTTCCTGTTTCCCATCCTGCCGTAAAACAGTAATGTTTTTGATATCCCTCATAAAAAGATGTCGGTTGATATCTATGGAATTTTCCATTTTTTCACCATTCACCTCTAAAATACGATCCCCATCCTGAAATCCGAATTCTTTGAATTCCTGGGCTACCGCAAATCCGCGTGGCATATCATCGGGTCCCACATAATTGCTTCCCCAAACAAAGAGCACCATCATATAGATCAGGAATCCGAGTACCAGGTTCACAGTTACTCCTCCCAACATAACAATAAGGCGTTGCCAGGCCGGTTTACTCCTGAATTCCCAGGATTGTGGCGGTTGGGCCATTTGCTCCTTATCCATGCTCTCATCGATCATTCCGGATATTTTTACATAACCTCCCAAAGGCAACCATCCTATTCCGTAGGTAGTATCACCGATCTTCTTTTTAAAAAGGGCGAATTTTACATCGAAAAACAAAAAGAATTTTTCGACACGAATTTTAAATAATTTGGCCGGGATAAAGTGTCCCAGTTCGTGTAAAACAATGAGCAGCGATAAACTTAAAAGTAATTGTATTGCTTTTATTATAAATGGATCCATTCTATATACTTCAATTTTTAAATCGCACAAAAGTAACCTTTTAAAAACTCCTAAAAAAGTATAAATAATACCTCTCTCCTTTCTGAATGAAATTTTAATACTTCCAATGCTACTAATTGATTATTAGGTGTTAATTTTGTCACAAAGAAATTTCTATGCTCCAGTTTTTTGCAAAGTTTAAAACCCTTGGAATTGTATTGTTTGTTCTCTCTGTAATTATCGTTTATAGCATTTATACATTAAAATCCCCTGAGAAAAAACTTCCGGTTTTTCAACCTGATATGGTAAGTGCCGAATTAGTGGATACTACAATCCAATATGTAAGGAAATATCACAAGATCGCCAATTTTAAACTGCTCAACCAAAACGGGGATACCATCACCCAGGATTATTATACAGGAAAAATCTATATCGCCGATTTTTTCTTTACCACTTGCATTAGTATTTGTCCAATTATGACAGATAATATGCTAAAAATTCAGGAACAAATAAAAAATGATCCCGAAGTATTTTTGCTTTCACACACCGTGATCCCAAAGGCCGATTCTGTGGCACAGCTCAAAAAATACGCTTTGGAAAAGGGGGTGATGGATTCCAAATGGAACCTGGTAACAGGAGATAAAAAGCAAATATATGATTTGGCCCGAAAATCATACCTGGTCACAAAAACCAATGGCGATGGAGGCCCTTATGATATGATACATACCGAGAATTTTGTCCTGGTAGACAAGGAAAAACGCATCCGTGGATTCTATGACGGAACCCAATCAAAAGCCATCGCGGAGTTGATGGCAGACCTAAAAATCCTCAAATCAGAATATCAAAAAAAATAGTTTTATTCCCTAAACTTTTTTAAGATCAATATTTAGGCTATTTTTGTCTTGTTTAAAATCAATCTAAATAAAAATGAAGCTAACAGTTGCTCATTTAATACTCGGACAGCGGGGAATAATTACAGATTTTTCAGTAGATACCGTTCCATTAAAACTTCTGGAAATGGGCTGTTTACCTGGAAATATAGTAGAACTGGTACAAACTGCCCCATTTAGGGACCCAATGTACCTCAATATAAACGGATGCCACCTAGCCATTCGGAAAGAGACAGCACTTCAAATAGAAATCGAATTAATTTAATATTATGGGGAAACAAATTAATGTAGCATTAATTGGAAACCCTAACACCGGTAAAACTTCAGTTTTTAATCAACTTACCGGGCTTAACCAGCAAGTAGGAAATTATCCCGGGATTACGGTAGAAAAAAAAGAAGGCATCTGCAAATTACCCCGCGGACTCAAAGCCCATATTATAGATTTGCCGGGTACCTACAGCTTAAATGCCTCTTCCCTGGATGAAAATGTGGTAATAGATCTCCTCCTGAATAAAAACGACAAGGATTTTCCCGATGTCGCAGTGGTGGTGAGCGATGCTGAAAACCTCAAACGCAACCTGTTGCTCTTTACCCAAATAAAGGACCTTGAAATTCCAACCATCCTGGTCATCAATATGGCCGACAGGATGAAAAGGAAAGGAATTTCATTGGATATCGCGCTTTTGGAAGAAAAACTAAAAACCAGGATCGTTTTGGTAAGCGCGAGAAAAGGTACCGGGATTGACGACCTGAAAGAGCAGATCCTGAATTACCAAAAGATCTCTACTGAACCTTGCATGCATGCTTCCGGAATAGATCCGGAATATTTCAATCTATTGCGAAAAACATTTCCCAACCAGGCTTTGTACAAATTGTGGCTGGTAATTACTCATGATGCAAATTTTGGAAATATCGACAGGGGCACTCTTACCAAAGATGCAAATTTCAATACTAAAAGTGTTAGCGATCTAAAACGCCTTCAGCAAAAGGAAACTATATTAAGGTACAAGTTTATTAACGACCTTTTAAAAGAAGCCTTGACGATCGATTTAAAAAATGCGACCGATCTAAGGATAAAACTGGATCGCCTTTTAACGCATAAAGTCTGGGGATATGTAATATTCTCCATTATCATGCTCACTATTTTCCAGGCGATTTACGACTGGTCTACTATTCCCATGGATTTTATTGATGTTACTTTTGCCTCTTTTAGCGAATGGGCAAAAAACGCATTACCCACAGGCCCTTTTTCCAACCTGATAGCTGAAGGCATTATTCCCGGGTTGGGAGGAATTGTGATTTTTATACCACAAATTGCATTTCTGTTCCTTTTCATTTCCATTTTGGAAGAAAGCGGTTATATGAGCCGTGTAGTGTTTTTAATGGACCGGATCATGCGCCGCTATGGCCTGAGCGGAAAAAGTGTAGTGCCACTTATTTCAGGCACAGCTTGTGCTATCCCTGCTATAATGGCTACCAGAAATATAGAAAGCTGGAAAGAAAGGCTTATTACCATTTTAGTAGTGCCTTTTACAACCTGTTCAGCCAGGTTGCCTGTTTACCTGATTATAATTGCCCTGGTAATTCCTAACGAAACTTATTTCGGCCTTAATTTGCAGGGTTTAACCCTTATGTTACTTTATCTCATAGGCTTTGGATCAGCTCTTTCTGCTGCCTGGATCCTAGACAAAATTCTAAAACTTAAATGCAAAAGTTATTTTGTAATTGAAATGCCCAGCTATAAAATTCCTATTTTTAAAAACGTGGCACTGAATGTAATTGAAAAAACAAAAGCTTTTGTTTTTGGGGCCGGTAAGATCATTTTGGCAATTTCAGTTGTTTTATGGGTTTTGGGAAGTTACGGCCCGGGAGAAAATTTTAATAATGCGAAGGAAATAGTTACGTTGAGAAATCAATCAGAAAACATTTCAGAAGCACATCTTAAGGAGGAAATCGCTTCATTTAAATTAGAGAATTCTTATATTGGTATAATTGGCAAGGGAATAGAACCGGCAGTAGTACCTTTGGGATATGACTGGAAAATTGGAATAGCCATTGTAAGTTCATTTGCGGCGAGGGAAGTTTTTGTTGGAACGCTTGCAACCATTTACAGCGTGGGCAGCGATGAAGAAGAAACCATTAAAAAGCGAATGGCAGCCGAAACAAACCCTATTTTAGGCGGACCACTCTTTACCTTTGCCAGCGGAATTAGCCTGCTTTTGTTTTATGCTTTTGCGATGCAGTGTATGAGTACGCTTGCTATTGTGAAAAAAGAAACAAATACCTGGAAATGGCCTTTATTACAATTGGTAATTATGAGCGCCTTTGCTTATCTTGTAGCATTAATTGCCTTTCAGGTTTTAAAATAAAGTAAGGAATTTAAAAAAATTCGACTTAAACATTATGATAACACTTCAGGAAATATTAGTCTTAATAACATTTTTGTTCGCGGTTGGGTTTATAATTACCAAATTTATTTGGAAACCGGCCTTCTTAAAGCCGAAGAAAAAATCTGACAAAGCCTGTGGCTCTACAGATTGTGGGTGTCATTAAACAGAAATTCCTCAATATGAATATTGTACCTAATCAGTACTTAACGTGCCGAAAGTCTGGAGTGTTTTGAGTTAAAAGAAAAAATAAAAGTGGCCTGTTATTAATCAAAACAGCATAGTTTATTCGAAAATTAGCAGTTTTTAGGAACAAATTAAAAAATTTACCGTTTTGTATTACCCGTGAAATTGAAGCCTCCATTACTTTAGGCATTTTAGGCACTCAAAATTTTATGAACTGATTAGTTACTTCTTCTGCTTATAGTTTTTCCCCGATCTTATAAAGGTTCGCTTACCTGCATTTCCAGGGTATAATCCATTGTATTCTTTTTGGAAGCTGAGCAGGGATATGGAAACAATCTAAATGAAGAAATAGAAAAGATCCCATCTCCGGCCGAAAATTGTAAAGGGATTTCATCTATGATATCTGGGTTAATAACCACCAGTTTTTCGTTGATGAGTTTGCCCTTTTCAAATATTTCAATCAAAACTTTGGCTTGACCTGCCCAAATACAAGTAACGTCTTTCGGGCATCTGGAATCGGAAATAACTTTTTTAAACCGGATGGATTTATCGCCAAATTCAAGTTGTTCCCCAGCTTGCAAAACCGATTTGAAAATTCTGTTTTCTTCCTGATCCTGGGCCGATAAGGAAATTGAACAAATTAAAAATCCGAATAAAAACAAATACTTCATACTAATCCTTTCCAATAAAGACGATCAAAAGTCTGATATGTAACAAGATTTAACCCAAACCTACATCAAGGCTCATCATCAGGATAAAACCGCCGATGAATCCCATTGTGGCAATATCGGTAAACCTTTCCTGTTGAGATTCCGGGATAACTTCCTCAACCACAACAAAAATCATTGCTCCGGCTGCAAAAGCCAGGGCGTAAGGTAAAATCGGTTGAAAAGTAATAACGGCCCAGGCTCCCAAAACTGCAGCCACAGGTTCTACAATTGCCGAAAGCTGGCCGTAATTAAAACTTTTCCATCTGCTTAATCCCTGTCGTCTTAATGGCACCGCTACCGCAAAACCCTCCGGAAAATTCTGCAATCCAATTCCAATGGCCAGGGCCACTGCACCTCCAATGGTGGCTCCTTCAAATCCTACTGCAACTCCTCCAAACAGGACTCCAATTGCAAGTCCTTCAGGAATATTGTGCATGGTAATAGCCAGGGTCAATAAAACAGATTTATGCCAGGGAGTTTTTATCCCTTCCTTATCCTTCATCTTAAAATTGACATGTAAATGCGGTAATATTTTATCCAGGGAAAACAGGAACAGGGCTCCAAGGGAAAACCCGATTACCGATGGAAACACCTGGGTGAAGCCTTCTCCTGGACTCATCTCAATCGCGGGCGCCAATAAACTCCAGAAACTCGCAGCTACCATGACCCCACCGGTAAAGCCCAGCATTCCGTCAAAAACAGATCTTTTAATTGTCTTAAAAAAGAAAACCAGACTGGCTCCCAATGCGGTTACTCCCCAGGTAAAAAGGGTAGCATAAAATGCTGCTAAAACAGGGTCAATCCCTTCTAAATATGTAATTATATCGTTCATAATAATTAGGTTGTTTTAATGTAAAGATTGCCGGAAATCAAATTTGAAACCCTCAACTCCTGTTCATTAATTTTTATAAGTACCGATTGATCGAAAGGTTCCTTCTCAATTATTTTTAGTTCGTCTCCTAAGGCAATATTCCTTTTATCGAGAAACTGCAGAAATGTTGCTGAAGAATCCTTAACCCCAACAAAAATTCCGGATTCTCCCTTTTTGAGATCAGATAATAAGACTTTATTCAAAACTGTAAAATTACCTTCGGCATCGGGAATTGGATCACCGTGCGGGTCACGTTTGGGAAACCCTAAAAATCTATCGAGCTCCCTGATAAGTTGTTCAGATTTAATATGTTCCAGTTGTTCGGCCACTTCATGAACCTCATCCCAGGAAAAATTGAGTTTTTCCACCAGGAAAACCTCCCATAACCGATGTTTTCTAATTATGGAAACAGCAGTTTCCATACCCAATTTACTAAGCTTAAACCCCTGATATTTTTTATAATTGACCAATTTTTTTTCCGAAAGTTTCTTGATCATATCGGTAACCGAGGAGGCTTTGGTCTCCATTTCTTCGGCAAGCGCATTGGTGCTTACCCCGGCAGGAAATTTTCGCTCCAGGTGAAAGATGGCTTTTAAATAATTTTCTTCTGAAAAAGTAAACATACTCTGTATTTATTTTGGTAATCTGAAACTTATCCCGCCTCCATATCTCAATAAACTGGTATTATAGACATAGGATTTCTCTTTTACGTTTTGATTTTCTGAATTTTCATAGAAAAACCCGGTTTCAACCTGAATTGATCCTTTGGAAACCAGGGAAGGAGATTCTGTTTGATCGGGCCTGTCCGTAATTAAATCCTCCGAAACTGAAATTTCCTGGCTGTGAGCCTGAAATAAGCCGACAGAAACAAAATTTATCGAAAAAATTAATCTTAGCGCGTTGGTCTCCATACATCTAAATTTGATAATGCAAAATTGCAAAAATATTTTAGATGTTCCAAATATATTTTTAGACTAGTCTAAAAATATATTTTTGAATTGAGTTATTGCCTCTGAAATTCCCATAAATCCCGCTGGCAATTTAATTTTATAAGCCCCGTTCCTTTTGAATTTGCTCATACGCCTCCTGAACCTTGGTGAATTTTTCCTGGGCTCCTTTTTGGTAGGCTTCATCCATATGCTGGAGTTTATCCGGATGGTATTTTTTGGCCATAGTGCGAAAGGCTGTTTTCACTTCGGCATCGGTCGCAGATTTTTCAATTTCCAGGATCTTATAGGCATTATCGGCACTTTTAAAGAACATCGCCTTAATGCTCTCAAAATCCCTTCGGCTTAATTTCAAACATTCGGAAATCTCTAAAAGCTGATTCAACTCTGCGTCCGAAACACGTCCATCGGCCTGAGCTATGCTGAATAAAAAATGCAGGATCTGAAGTCGTACCTCATACCTGGTTCGCTGTTGCAGGTAAAGCCCGATGCGTTGCGGTGAAATTTCCCGGTTTTTAATAACCTCGTTAAACGTCCGGAAGGTTGCATTGGCGCGTTCTTTCCCGTAGGCCTGCACAAAATAGGCTTGCACATAGTCCATTTCAGATTGGGAAACCTTTCCATCGGCCTTAATAACAAGGGAAGCCAGCGACAGGAGATTCAACTCAAAATCCCCGGGGGAAACCCGTTGACCTTCACCTGAAAAAACCGTATTGAACCCTCCCGAAGACCTCTTCCAGTTATCTATTAAAGTTCCCACAATAAATCCTAAAACAGCACCCGGATACCTAAAAAACATAAAGCCTAGAACGGCCAAAACCCATTTAAACATGAAATATCTTCTTTTGAGTGCCAAAGATAGTATTTTGAAGAGGTTTAAAGGAATGTACCCCAATAAAGTTATTGGACCTTTACAATAAATTCAACCTATTAATACATAGTTATTTGAGATGAGTCTAAGTAAAGATAATTCTGTATATTTGTTCTTTAGAAATGTTTATTAAAAATTCCATAGATATGTATCCAGCAGATTTAGTAAAACCGATGAGAGAAGACCTTACAAAAGCAGGTTTTCAAGAATTACATACCGAAGCAGAAGTAGATGCGGCGATGCAAAAAAAGGGAACTACCCTTGTCGTGGTAAATTCAGTTTGTGGATGTGCGGCAGCAAATGCGCGTCCGGGAGCCCGGATTTCAATACAAAATGACAAGAGACCTGACAATTTGGTAACCGTTTTTGCGGGAGTTGACAAAGAAGCAACCGACAAAGCGCGTGGCTATATGATCCCGTTCCCTCCTTCTTCACCTTCCATTGCCTTGTTTAAAGATGGCGAATTGGTTCACATGTTAGAACGTCATCACATTGAAGGACGGCCTGCAGAAATGATCGCAGCAAATTTAACCGGTGCTTTTAACGAATTTTGTTAATCCCGGATTGATCTTAAAATAAATTAAAAACCGGTCTCTCCTGAGATCGGTTTTTTTATTGCTGAAATTCACCATTTTTAGTACCTTTCTTCTCTCATCAAAACATCTTTTTTATGAAATTGATCCTAGCGCTTTTTTTAATTATCGGAAGTGTTTCAGGTTGTGAACAGGCGGAAGATAACCAGGAAATTACAGCGAAGAATTTGGAAAAACAACTGGCCGAAATCCATTCTGTTATAAATGCCGATAGTTGTTCAGAAACCGGTGAGTGCCGTTTTTTGGCCTACGGAAGCAAAGCCTGCGGAGGCCCACAGGGTTATCTCCTGTTTTCAAACCAGGTGGATGTTGAGGCCCTCTCCAAAATGGTTGAAGAATACAATAAAGCTGAAGATGCCTACAATAAAAAGTTTGGTATTATAAGCGATTGTATGTATGCCACTCCTCCCGAGAAACTTGAATGTGTGAACGGAAAATGTGTCCAGGTTGAATAATTATTTCTGCTGACTAATATTCTTTTAAACATGTATTTTTGCAGAAGATCTATTTTATGATGAAGAAAGTACTCGCTTATCCCCTTTCCATTTTATGTTATTTTTTTTTCTTTCTCAACTTACTGATCTTTCATCCAATTCAGTGGATTTCCCTGAAACTGGGCGGATATAAAGCACATAAAAAATCCGTAGATATTTTTAACCTTTTTTTAATGCGGAGTTTAAATATTTTAGGCACGCGTTTCAGTGTTGATAACCCGTATGAAATCCCATTGGACCGGCCTTGTATTTTTGTGGCCAACCACCAGGGTTTGTATGATATTCCGCCAATTATCTGGTTTTTCAGAAAACACCATCCCAAATTTGTCAGTAAAAAAGAACTTGGAAAAGGAATTCCGAGTATTTCTTTTAACTTGAGGCATGGGGGTTCTGTTTTAATTGATCGAAAGGATTCCAGACAAGCCATAGTTGCTCTCTCACGATTTTCGGAATATTTGAATAAAACGAAACACTCTGCGGTAATATTTCCCGAAGGAACCCGAAGCAGAGACGGAAAGCCCAAAAGATTTGCAGTTACTGGACTTCAGATCCTGATCAAGAAAATGCCGGAAGCCCTTGTGGTGCCAATAACCATTAACAATTCCTGGAAACTCTTTGAATATGGGAAGTTCCCATTGGGTATAGGAGTTCATATAAAATTAAAGGTGCACCAACCAATTCCCGCAAATTCAGACATGCCATTAAATTTATTCGAACAGGTGGAACAGACTATTATCGCGGATATTGAATAGAATATTAAACCTTACAGATACTGTGTTTAATAACCTGATGAGTTTTTAAAAAAAATAATCTCAACCTCCAATATTTCAATCTCACTTTTAGTTGACCTGTGAGATTTATAAAAAAACAAGTTTATGACCCAGGCTCAAATCATAGAAAACACCAAAAATTTTGTAAAACAAACGCTTCAACATGCCGAAGGCGGTCACGACTGGTTTCATATTCAAAGAGTTCTCAATAATGCGCAACATATTGCTAAAAATGAAAATATCGATAATTTTATTGTCACCTTGGGCGCATTGCTTCATGACATAGCCGATTCAAAATTCCATAATGGAAATGAAAAGATTGGCCCTAACAAAGCCCGGATGTTTTTAAAAGAGCAAGGCGTTTCAGAAGAAATTACAGAACATGTTGTAAAAATAATCCAGAACATTTCATTTAAGGGAGGCAACGAAGAACAGGAATTCCGCTCCCCTGAACTGGATGTAATTCAGGATGCTGATCGTTTAGACGCGCTTGGAGCCATTGGAATAGCTAGAACGTTCAATTATGGGGGATTTAAAGGAAGGGCGCTCTATGATCCTGAGATCAGGCCGGACCTGGGAATGAGCAAAGCAACATATAAATCTTCTTCGGCCCCAACGATCAATCATTTTTATGAAAAACTGCTCTTGTTAAAAGACAGGATGAATACCCAAACCGGACGACAAATTGCAGCAGACAGGCATAAATATATGGAAGAATACCTAATACAGTTCAATAAAGAATGGAACGGGAAATTATAAAAAAAGCCAACTCCTGTTAGGGAGAGAGTGAGCTAAATTATATGGAATAATATTTTTTTTTTTGAATTTTGAACCTTGAAACTTAAATCCTGATTTTTAGAACCACATATTCCATGGAATTCTTGACAGTACTAAAATAAGTGCTATAGTATAAAAAATGGCCAGGATCTTGAATTTTGGCTTCGAGGTCAATTTCTTTTTGTGCTTTGAATAACCCATAGTAATCAATACAATAGCAATAATCATCACCAGTGGATGTTCAATATTGTATAATCTCAATGTAGGATCCTTCATTACCCCGCCCATACCAACTTCACTAAACGCCCTGAAATAAGGTGTTGTAAAATAAAGTACCAGGCCAATGAGCAATTGGATATGAGAAACAATAAGGGTGAAAAGCGCTATTCTGAAATTGGCAGCACCGTATTCCTTATTACCTGCAAAACCAGCAATGGCATTTACCGATGCTGTAATTAAAACAAGAACTACCAGATATGCCCAGTAAGAGTGAATAAATTGAACCGTTTCGTACATTATAATAATTTTGGGTAAATATAGGTTTTTTTCAATAAAAAATCGCCCTGGGAATCCAGGGCGATCTTATTCATCTTTTTTGGAATATCCTTAGAATTTGTAAGAAATCCCGGCATTCCAGGTAATACAATAACCGAAATAAACACGGTTTCCGGTTGCAACACCTTTATAAGTTGCATCTCCAACCTAATGTTAAGATTTTGGTTTTTTAAGTTTCTTTATCCGTTCAAAATTAACCAAAAAAATTAGTCGCCTGAAGCTTAGAGAATTAAAGGTATTGCTGATTTATTAACAAAAAGTTAATATCTATCTCAAATATGATTTTAATATATTTTTAGTGGAACTGTCGTGTTCCCGGATTTCTGATCGCTGTATTTCGGAAAGGATTTGTGAAGCTAATTGCTTCCCTAATTCAACTCCCCACTGATCATAACTGAATATATTCCAGATCACGCCCTGAACAAAGATCTTATGCTCG
>JAENXB010000104.1 GCA_016649785.1 Flavobacteriaceae bacterium | reverse complement strand
ATTTCCAGGTTACGGCCGATCCTGTTTCAACCTGGGTCCAGGAGATCTTGGCATTTTTCTCGCAAATACCACGTTTGGTAACGAAATTGAAAACCCCGCCTTTTCCTTCTTTATTTCCGGGATACCGGTTTTGAACGGTGGAATATTTAATTTCGGCATTGTCCAAAGCTATCAATTCAACTACAGCGGCGTGCAATTGATTTTCGTCCCTGGAAGGCGCAGTACAACCTTCAAGATAACTCACATAACTGCCTTCATCGGCTATTAATAAAGTTCTTTCAAATTGTCCGGTTCCGGCCTGATTTATCCTGAAATAGGTAGAAAGTTCCATTGGGCATTTTACGCCTTTTGGAATATAACAGAAAGAACCATCACTAAATACAGCTGAATTTAATGCTGCATAAAAATTATCCTTCTGTGGAACAACAGTTCCAAGGTATTTTTTAACGAGTTCAGGATGTTCTTTAATTGCATCTGAAATACTCATAAAAATGATTCCCTTTTCCCCTAAGGTTTTTTTGAAGGTCGTAGCCACTGAAACTGAATCTACTACAATATCCATTGCAACATTATTCATCTTCTTTTGCTCATCTACAGAGATCCCTAATTTTTTATACATTGCTAATAGATCTGAATCTACATCATCTAATGTTTTATTTGGGTCTACAGCTTGTGGTGCCGAATAATAAGAGATAGCTTGGAAATCTGGTTTAGGGTAATTTACATTAGCCCATTCTGGCTCTGTCATTTTTTCCCATTCCCGATATGATTCCAATCTCCAATTTGTCATCCATTCCGGCTCCTCTTTTTTCTTGGAAATAGCCCGAACGATATCTTCATTTAAACCAACAGGGAAAGTATCCGATTTTAGATCGGTATAAAATCCATACTCATACTCTTTGGTTTCAAGCTCCTTTTTTAAATCGTCTTCTGTATATGCCATAACTTTATTTCAAAATTTAAAGTTCAGAATTATTTGAACTTACTTCCTTTGTAATTACTTTTTTGAATGTAAATCATAAATTCTCCAATTTGCTTGCTAAGCATTGTCAGTTTTTATCGCTGCAATTCAAATTCTTCCCATGTTCTAAATTGCTTTAGACCTTGAATCTTGAACCTTGAATTTTAAATTATTTTACAATGAAAAACTTTCCCCACATCCACAAGTCCTTTGCGCATTTGGATTGTTGAACACAAATCCCTTGCCATTCAGTCCTCCTGAATATTCCAGGATAGTTCCCGCCAAATACAGAACGCTTTTCTTGTCTATCACGATCCTTATTTCATTGTCTTCAAACAACTTATCGTTTTCTGCCTGCAGTTTGTCAAATTTGAGCTCATACGATAACCCAGAACATCCTCCACTTTTAACTCCTACCCGCACAAAGTCCTTGGTCGCATCATAGCCTTCATCGGTCATTAATAACGCAATCCTTTTTTTAGCTCCTTCGCTTACCTTTATCATTGTTAATAAGATTAATTCTAAATTGGCTACAAATATACTATAAAACAAACGGATTACCACAACCTTCTATTTGTTTTAAGAATGAGAATATAAGCAGACCCAATCGGGTTTTGGAATTTTTTAATCCTTAAAAAACCAATCTGCTTTTTAGCGTTGTCCAGGGCTCGCTTTGCCGGAATTTGAGCGTTATTAAATTGATTTTTCAGCATTAAAATCATAAAATACTCTAAATCCCCTGTTGCTGAAAGAATATTCATTTATTTTGCATTTCAAAATTAAAGAACATGTTAGAAGATAGTCAGCAAAGCAGGACAAAACTTTCAGAATTGGGTGAATTTGGCCTGATCGATCTGCTTACCAAAAACTTACAATCCAAATTGCCTTCAACAATAAAGGGCATTGGCGACGATGCCGCAGTACTTGAATTTAAAAATAAGCAGATCCTTGTAACCACCGATTTCCTATTGGAAGGGGTTCATTTTGATCTGTCTTATATGCCCTTAAAACATTTGGGCTATAAAGCGGTGATGGTAAATTTATCTGATGTTTATGCAATGAATGGGACAGCTACCCAAATTACGGTGGGAATTGCCGTTTCCAACCGGTTTCCCGTGGAAGCTTTGGAGGAATTGTATGAGGGGATTGAACTTGCCGCTAAAATTTATAATATCGATGTGGTAGGTGGTGACACTTCTTCTTCTGACAAAGGATTGTTGATAAGCATTACTGCGATTGGGATGGCAGAAAAGAAAGATGTGGTTTACAGAAGTGGCGCAAAACCCAATGATCTGTTGGTGGTAACAGGAGATTTGGGGGCTGCATATATGGGCCTGAACATCCTGAAACGCGAAAAAGAAGTTTTTAAGGCAAATCCCAATTCCCAGCCAGACCTTGATGTTTATACCTATCTGATTGAAAGGCAGTTAAAGCCGGAAGCAAGAAAAGATATTCCGCCTTTGTTTAAAACGCTTGGAGTAAAACCTACTTCAATGATCGATATTAGTGATGGGCTTTCTTCGGAGATTATCCATTTGTGCAAAAGTTCTAAGGTCGGTGCCAATCTATTTGAAGAAAAAATTCCCCTGGATCCGTCGGTTATTTCGGCCTGTGAAGAGTTTGAGCTTGACAGCACGACAATTGCCTTAAGTGGCGGAGAAGATTATGAATTGTTGTTTACCATTGCCCAGCAGGATTTTGATAAAATAAAAGCCAATCCGCATTTTACGGTAATTGGACATATGACCGAAGAAAATGAGGGAATGCACCTTATTACCAGGGCAAACACAAAAATCCCGTTAATTGCCAGGGGATGGAATGCGATGAAAGAAGAAGAAAATTAGGAAGCGTTCGTATAAATTCTTCGGGTTCTTTTTTTATGGAATTTAGCTAAATAATCATTGGTTTCCTTGAATTTTGGGGTAAGTCTTGCAAGGAAACCATTTGCGGTGTCAGTCATTTCTACCCCACATTTCGCACATTTGTACTCGTGAATATGGTGTGTCACATTTTTTGAAACCTTTAGTTTGTGCCCAAAAATGCGGCAATAAACCTTTGCGAACTTAAATAATTGAGAGTTTGCTTTCTTCATAAAAGGCTAATTTTATCGTTACGAAATTTAAAGTTATAAAAAAAAGTTAAATAAACGATAAAAAGTCACAATTAATCGATAAAGTGCAGAAATTCAAAAACCTCGGCCTGGTTTTCAAGAAAGGATAAATGACCGTCGGGAAGGCTTGTTAAGGCGCAGTCACATTTTTGTGCGATCAGCTGAATTTCCTCATAATCTATCACCGGATCCTGTTTTGAGGCAACAATGTATTTGGGTCCCTGAAAGGCTTTCAAAACCTCAGTTTTATTTGTACGAATTTTCATACCTTTTAAAGCCGAGATAAGGCCTTCTTCAGAAAAACTCAGGGCGTCATCTATTAAAACCTGCATTTCATCTTTGAATTTCAAATTGCTTTCTTTCGTCACCAAATTTGAAACAGCCATTTTCACAAAAGCTTTTTTATTTTTCCTCACCAGGGCGATCGCTTTGTCACGATTTTTCTTTTTTTCTTCAGAATCGGGTTCAGGAGATGAATTTAAAAGTACCAGGCTTCGCATCATATCAGGATATTTTTCGCAAAATGCCAAACTCACATAGCCTCCCATGGAATGTCCCACCAGGGTGATCTTTTCAACTTTAAGATGTTGCAGGACAGTATGCACTGCCTCCGCAAAGAGTTCCATTGTATAGACCGGTTTTAAATTCCCGGATTTCCCATGTCCCGGAAAATCGATGCAAATTACCTGGCGCTTCTTTGAGAGTTCATCTATAAAAGGTTCCCAAATTTTACTGCTTTCCAAAAATCCGTGTAAAAATACCAATGGATTTCCAATACCTTTGGAGGTATAGAACAACTCCGTTTTTTTATATGTTAATATCATACCGCAATATAAAATAATTTGATCTGCTAAATGAAATTTACAAAAGAAGCCCTTGTGGTTGGATTTGCATTATTTGCTATGTTTTTTGGTGCAGGGAATTTAATATTGCCTCCTTTTTTAGGCTTTTTTGCTGGTTCCCAGTGGTATCTGGTGGCTTTGGGTTTTGTGATTTCTGCGGTAGGACTGCCCCTTTTGGGTATTATTGCCCACGCCAGGTTGCAGGGTGGGATGTTCAATTTTGCCGAAAAGATTTCGCCAGTTTTTAGTTTGCTGTTTTGTATCCTCATTTACATTATTAGTGTTGCACTGCCTGCGCCAAGAACTGCCGCTGTGACACACGAGATCGCTGTGCAGCCGTTTTTTGATGTCTCTCCGCTCACCACAAGCATCATTTATTTTCTTTTGGTGTTTGTTTTTGTTATAAAGCGCTCTACCGTGATCAACAACATCGGGAAATTTCTTACTCCGGCAATTTTGCTATTGTTGTTATCAATTATTATTAGCGGATTTTTTTCTGAATACAAACCTATGGTCAAACCGGTAACAAAACTTCCTGTTTTATACGGATTCTTTGAAGGTTACCAAACCTTTGATGCCATTGCGGCATTGGTGGTTGGAGGAGTGATCATAATTTCGGTTAAACTGAAGGGTTATACCTCCGGAGTTGAAATAAGGCAAATCATAATCAGTTCTGCAATCCTGGCAGCATTGGGATTGCTGCTTGTGTACGGCGGACTCATTTACAACGGGGCTATGGTCAATTCTGAATTTCCTGCCGATATTACAAGAACTCAGTTGCTCTCCGGGATCAGTCACTTAAACCTTGGATCTATGGCCGAAATAAGCCTGGCTATTTTGGTTGCGTTGGCTTGTTTTACCACTGCAGTAAGTATTATCACCGGTACAGCCGATTTTATGGCGGAACGAATCCACAAAACCTATACCTATCAAACCACCGTGACAATCGCTTGCATACTTGGGATTGTGATGGGTGCTTTTTCTGTAAATACGATCATAGAAATTGCCCTGCCGGTTTTGATGCTGATCTATCCTTTAACCATTGTCTTAATTTTGCTGAATGTTATGCCCGCCAAATTCAGGACAAAATTGGTAATGAGGGCAACTGTAATCGCGACAATAATTTTTAGTCTTCCCGATGCATTGAAATATGTTTTAACCACTGAATTGTTTGGGGATGTTCAGAAATGGATCCCGCTCTCCATTTACGGTTTGGGATGGGTGATCCCGGCTGTGCTCGCTTTCGTCATTGGCATTCTATGGCAGAATAGAGTTGGGCGGAAGACATAAAAATATTCGTGAATTCGTGGCTAAATTTTGGTCATCTTAAGACTCATAAATTTTATGAACTGATGAGTTGCATAAAAAGAACCCCTGATTCAAAATTAATAGAATTTTGAATCAGGGGTTAAAAAATGAATTTTAAAGAAGAGTTTATGAATTCATCAAGTCTTCAATTTCATCTGCTTCAATAGGAATATTGCTCATTAAATTGAATGGCTCGCCTTTTTCCTGAATTACAAGATCATCTTCCAAACGGATCCCGAATCCTTCAGCAGGAATGTAAATTCCTGGCTCAACGGTGAACACCTGATTTGCCATCATTGGCTCGGTCAAAATTCCATAATCGTGAGTGTCCAAACCAATATGATGTGAAGTTCCGTGCATAAAATATTTTTTATATGCTGGCCAATCCGGATTCTGGTTCTGTACATCTGCTTTGTCCAAAAGCCCTAAAATCAGCAATTCAGCGGTCATCAGTTTTCCTACTTCAACGTGGTAATCGGCCCAGATAGTTCCGGGAATCAACATTTTGGTCGCTTCCTTTTTAACCCTGTTCACGGCATTGTAAACTTCTTTTTGCCTTTTGCTGAATTTCCCTGAAACCGGAATAGTCCGGGTCATATCACTGTTATAATTTGCATATTCTGCTCCTACGTCCAATAAAATCAAATCGCCGGCTTTACATTGTTGGTTGTTTTCGATATAATGCAACACATTGGCGCTGTTTCCGCTGGCGATAATAGGAGTATAAGCAAATCCGCGGGAGCGGTTATTCAGGAATTCGTGCATATTTTCTGCTTCGATCTGATATTCCCAAACGCCCGGCTTTACAAAACCAAGGGTTCTGCGGAAGGCTTTTTCGGTAATATTACAGGCATTTTGCATCAATTTCAATTCGATTGAATCTTTTACTGAACGCAATCTTTGTAAAATAGGATTGCTTTTGGCAACCTGGTGTGCGGGGTATTTCTTTTTGCTCCATTCAATAAAACGGGCTTCCCGGGTTTGAGTTTCAATGGAGGCTCTATAATGCTCATTTGTGTTGTAATAAACCGTTTCACATTGGGTCATTACCTCAAAATACACTTTTTCAAATTCTTTTAACCAATAAACGGTTTTTATACCGGTGGCTTCAAAAGCTTTTTCTTTTGTTAATTTTTCGCCTTCCCAAACTGCAATATGATCATTGGTTTCGGTTAAAAATAAAATTTCACGGTGTTTTTCAAGTGGCGCATCCGGAAAAAGAACCAGGATACTCGCGTCCTGATCTACCCCGCTTAAATAGAAAATATCCCTTGCCTGTTGGAATGGAATGGTACTATCGGCGCTTATGGGATAAATGTCGTTTGAATTGAAAACAGCTAAACTTTTTGGCTTCATTTTGGCCATAAAATTTTTGCGGTTTTTTATAAAGAGTTTGGTGTCAATTTGATGGTATTTCATTGCACTGTATTTGAATTTCCTCAAAATTAAAGAAGCTAATCTCAAAACCTGTTAAACTTAGATTAAAAAATTTCACATTTATTTAACAAGTTGCTACTCATATATATTCAACCTGTTTTGCAACTTCAAATTGGTTTTTTGAAGTTCCTTCAGCTTATTTAATAAATGCTGAATTGCTTCCAGACCTTCCATATTGATGTTTAGATCGTGATAAAGTCGGTGCATTTTCTCAAATTCGGTTATTTTATCGCAATGCACATATTCTTTTTGTTCCAGGCTAATCACTTCAATCAGGCCACTTTCGCTTAAAGATCTTATAAAAGTGTGCTCTACTTTGTAGCGGATACAAAGTTCATCGATTTCTATCAAATCATTTAAATTCATGAGCGTAATTTTTGCAATTCTTTAAATAATTCCTGTTCGCGGGGCGTGAGGTTGGTTGGCATTTTAATTTGATAGGTAATGTACAAGTCTCCAAATTGTCCCTCTTTTTTATATTTCGGAAAACCCTTTCCCTTCAATTTAATTTGGGTGCCTGGTTGGGTTTCAGGTTTTACATTGAGCTTCACCTTTCCTGTAAATGTATCAACAGTGATTTCTCCACCCAACAGTGCCGTGTAAAAATCTACTTCTACCGTTGTGTATAGATTTTCCTTTTCCCGCTTGAATTTGGTGTCGTTTACTATGTTAAAAGTGATTAGGAGATCGCCGTTTGGCCCGCCCTGAATTCCCTGTCCACCGTGTCCTTTTATTTTTATGGTTTGGCCGTTTTCCACGCCTGCAGGAATGGTGATCCGGATATTTTTTCTGTTTACTGTTAAAGTGTGTTTTTTGCTGGAGTAAACATCAGATAAATTAAGCTGGAGTTCGGCGTTGAAATCCTGTCCTTTATATTGGGGACTTCTGCCTGTGCCCCTGGATCTTGCGCCGCCCCCGAACATTTGTTCAAAAAAATCGGAGAAAGTATCGTTGTCAAAATTCCCGGAATAGGATTGTTGCCTGCCACCGCCAAAACCTCTTCTTGTTTGTTGCTGTTGCTGGCGTTGCGCATGTTCAAACTGCTCTGCATGTTCCCAGTCTTTTCCGTGTTTGTCGTATTTTTTGCGTTTTTCGGGATCGCTAAGCACTTCATTCGCTTCGTTTATTTGCTGAAATTTCGCCTGTGCGCTTTTATCGTTTGGATTGAGGTCAGGATGGTATTTTCGCGCAAGTTTCCTATAGGCTTTTTTGATGTCTGCCTGGATAGCCGATTTATCGAGTTCCAGAATTTTGTAGTAGTCTATAAACTCCATTTAATTTTTAGGATATTAGTTAGCTCTAAATTAAGGATTCTAAAACGTAATGAATAATAAAAAATTTTAAATTTTTCGATTAGCAAATAAATTTACTAAAACGGTTTTTCCTTAATAGATTGTTAATTTTAATTCGATAACCTTGAAATTTTCAGCCGGAAATAGCCAAAAACAAGAGGCTATTTTAATCAGTTCTAAATTGAATTTATAATAACCTAAAAATTTGTTAAAAACTAGAAGTAGCTGTATTTTTGCGCGTAAAAATTTTATAAAATAATTAAATCAATGGGTGGATTCCTTAAATCTTCAGTAGCAAAAAAGTATGCTATGGCATTATCAGGACTTTTTCTAGTCCTTTTTTTAGCTCAACACTTTATTATTAATATTACATCGGTCTTTAGTCCCGATGTTTTTAACGAGATTTCCCATTATATGGGTACCAACTTTCTTGTTCAGGCCATTGTGCAACCCATACTTATTTTTGCTGTGGTGTTTCATTTTATAATGGGGTTTGTTCTTGAAATTATAAATGGGAAGGCACGAAAAATTAGCTATTCTAAATTCAATGGAGGCGCAAATTCCAGTTGGATGTCCAGAAACATGCTTTTTTCGGGTGCTGTGACCTTAGCTTTTCTTGGTCTTCACTTTTACGATTTTTGGTTTCCGGAAATAGCTCATAAATACTTGGAGTCACATCCGGAAGATACTACAAGATATTTTGGGGAATTGGTGGCAAAATTTCAAAGCCCCGTAAGAACTGGATTGTATGTTGTGTCCTTTATATTTTTAATACTACACCTGCTGCATGGGTTTGCTTCTTCATTCCAGTCTGTTGGTTTTAACAATAAATATTCGAAAGGATTGAAAGGATTTACCGTTGCTTTTGCAATAGTTGTTCCGCTAGGGTTTATTTTTATAGCTCTCTTTCATTATATTAATAACGCTTAATAGGTAAGATTTATGTCAGTTTTAGATTCAAAGACACCTGAAGGACCACTTTCAGAAAAGTGGTCAAAATATAAAGACGAGATTAACCTGGTTAATCCCGCGAATAAAAGAAATATTGATGTTATTGTTATAGGAACCGGTCTTGCCGGTGGAAGTGCTGCCGCCACACTGGCGGAACTTGGATATAATGTAAAAACATTTTGTTATCAGGATTCCCCGCGTAGAGCGCATTCAATTGCCGCCCAGGGAGGAATTAACGCAGCAAAGAATTATCAAAATGATGGGGATTCTATTTACCGGCTTTTTTATGATACGGTAAAAGGTGGGGATTATCGCTCCCGTGAAAGCAATGTATATCGTTTGGCCGAAGTTTCGGGAAATATTATAGACCAGTGTGTTGCTCAGGGAGTTCCCTTTGCAAGAGAATATGGAGGGTTATTGGATAACCGCTCATTTGGTGGGGTTCTGGTTTCCCGTACGTTTTACGCTAAAGGACAAACAGGACAACAATTATTGCTGGGCGCATATTCTGCGATGAATCGCCAGATAAATCGTGGAAAAATTAAAGCTTACAACAGGCACGAAATGCTTGATTTGGTAATTGTAGGAGGAAAAGCCCGTGGAATTATTGCAAGGGATATGGTTTCCGGAGAAATCGAGAGACATAGTGCTCACGCGGTCGTGATCGCTTCCGGAGGT
>JAENXB010000070.1 GCA_016649785.1 Flavobacteriaceae bacterium | reverse complement strand
CGGGCTTTAAAACTTCTCTCATATTAAATTTATGATTCTCAATAATATCGATAAGCCCTTTTGCTTTTTCGTCAGTTCCCTAAAATTTGGCCTTTATTGTTTTAGCGGTAATTAGCAAATCTTCTTTTAAAAGATCTTCATAGCATTGGAGTAAACGGGAATATTTTGCATCTAAATAACCATTAAGTCTGGTTGCATCAGGATTTCTTCCCTTAATGCGGTGGGCGCGTTCATCCCAGGAATCTATTGCGCACTCCCTTTTTAAACTGATTTCGGCACGGCGCCCATTGATGGTCACCCTTGCATAAATGGGTGCCAGATTGCCTTTTGATTTGGCTGTATTCAGCCAAAAGTGGATACGAAAAGTGATTTTGTGTTCCATGATTGTCGTTTTAGGTAACTAAAGAATTTGATTAACGAAAGTCAAATCATTCAGAAAGCCAACAGACTAAGGAAAGTTAAGAAAAAAAAGGTAACCGAATAGGTCACATTTAGGATGATATTAAACATAAAAAAATGACTCCCAGTTTCTATTAAAGTACTGAAAATCATTAATTTAGATATTTTTTAATGTCATTTGACACGTAAAAAGTCGGGGTGGCAGGATTCGAACCTGCGGCCTCCTGCTCCCAAAGCAGGCGCGATAACCGAGCTACGCTACACCCCGAATAAACAGCTTGCGCTATAAAGAAATCAATATTTCAAATTCCAAATTCCAAACTTTCTAACAAATTAGTGAACCGGAAACGCATGTAGATTACCCAGACTGACCACCAAAGTGGACAAAATTAAGGATTACATCCTGAAATAAAATAAATTGATTTAAAGAACTTTTTTAAAACTACATTTCAACATTTAAAAAGTTGAAAAGAATTCTATATATCGGGCTGCAAATATAGCAATTACTTTCAATCCTACTACAAACTATTCATCTATTTAAAATTATTTTTAAATCCACCTTAACATAAGTTTAACAAACTCAATGTTCAATTTTTTTTAACTTGTACCGCTGAATTTGTTTTATGAAAAGTTCTCTAATGAGAGATCGCCAATAACAGCAATATAAGAAGGGTATTCCTCCGGATATTTTTTTGAGGACCTCATAAAAACAATAAAAACAATCCTATGAAATCCACTTTACTCCTACTCTTAAGCGTTTCGGTATTTTCACTTACCGCCTGTGCTCAAAAAGATACCACCATCAAAGATCCCGCAACCACATTTGATTACGAATTGGTGGTTGGCGAAATGCAAATCCCCTGGGGGATGGCCTTTTTACCGGACGGGAGCATGCTTATTACCGAAAAAAGCGGGGAACTCATTCATTTTAAAGATGGCCAAAAACAATTGATAACGGGCGTGCCGGAAGTTTACCAACGAGGTCAGGGCGGTTTACTCGATATTGAATTGCATCCCAATTATGGACAAAACGGATGGATCTACCTTAGCTATGCCTCTTCTGAAGGCGAAGGCGAAGGCGGCCATACCGCCTTGATGCGGGCAAAACTCAACGGCAACCAGCTCACAGATCAGCAGGTGCTGTACAAGGCAACTCCAAACACCACAAAGGGTCAGCATTTTGGTTCCAGAATAGCCTTTGACAAGGATGGTTATTTATATTTTTCCATTGGGGAACGCGGAGAAAAAGATATCAACCCGCAGGATATTACCCGCGATGGAGGAAAAATTTACAGATTAAATGATGACGGCAGCATTCCTTCCGACAATCCTTTTGTGGGCAAACCCAATGCTAAGGAAGCCATATACAGTTATGGGCACCGCAATCCGCAAGGGATGATCTTACATCCTAAAACCGGGGAGATCTGGGTACATGAACACGGCCCAATGGGTGGGGATGAAATTAATGTCATAAAAAAAGGCGCCAATTATGGCTGGCCGGTCGTAACCCACGGAATAGATTATACCGGGCTCCCAATCTCAGACGAAAGTTCCAGGCCGGGCATGGAAGATCCCATTTATTTCTGGGTGCCTTCCATTGCTCCCAGCGGAATGGTATATGTTACCTCAGATAAATATCCGCATCTCAAAGGCAACTTATTGGTTGGATCCCTGAAATTCCAGTACCTGGAACACGTTGTTTTGGATGGAAAAGAGGTTGTTAAAAGGGAAAAGTTGTTAAAGGACATCGGCAGGTTGCGAAATGTAAAACAAGGCCCAGATGGATTTATTTATGCGGCTGTTGAAGGAAAAGGAATTGTGAGATTAATTGAAGCAAAAACACCAGTTAACAAGGAATGAAAATAGTTTTAAGCCTGATCCTGATTATCGTTCTCATTAGTTTTAAATCAATTGGCAAAGAAAAACACCATTTTTATACTTCAAATGATACTATTAAACCATCAAAAGTAGTTCAAAACGAGAGTTATAACCGTGGCAGGCAGGTCTATTCGGATTTTTGCGTTACCTGTCACCTGCCAAACGGAAAAGGTGTTCCGGGAATTAATCCTCCTCTTGACGGCTCCAATTGGCTTACAGATAAACGAAAGGAAAGTATTCACGCGATAAAATTTGGCTTGCAGGGACCAATTGAAGTAAACGGCGTACTGTATAACAACCTGATGGCTCCGTTGGGATTAAGCGATCAGGAAGTGGCCGATGTGATGAATTACGTGATGAATTCCTGGAGTAGTACCGGCAATAATCCAGTTATGGAAGATGAAGTGGCAGCAGTGAAAAAATAATGTTATCAATCTTGAAACTTTACAAATAACATTTAAAAATCCTTTTAATTCAAAAAGCAACCCCCGGCATTTGAAAGGAATAATTAACTTTGTCGCAAACTTTTCGACTTATGCTAATTATTGGAATTTCCGGTGGTACCGGGAGCGGAAAAACCACCGTTGTAAGCCAGATTATTGACCAATTGAAAAACGAAGAAGTCGATGTGATCTCACAGGACTCTTACTATCAGGACACCAGCCATTTGCCATTTGAGGAACGCAAAAAAATCAATTTTGATCACCCAAAATCCATCGATTTTGATCTGTTGGTTTCGCATCTCAAGGATCTAAAAGCGGGAAAAACCATTGAGCAACCCGTTTATTCCTTTATAGATCACAACCGAACAAGTGAAACTATAACGATCCACCCCAGGAAGGTTATCATAGTTGAAGGGATCCTGATCCTGACACATTCAGACGTCAGGGCGATGTTCGATATAAAAATATACGTTCATGCCGATAGCGATGAGCGCCTTATCCGAAGATTGAAAAGGGATATCAACGATCGCGGGCGAGATCTGGAGGAGGTTTTGTGGCGATACCAAACCACCCTAAAACCTATGCACCAGCAGTTTATAGAGCCCACTAAAGAATTTGCCGATATCATCATTCCAACCAACCGGCCCAACAATGTGGCCGTAGATATTGTTCAAACCATTATTAAAGACAGATTGACCTAATTTTGTACCTTTAGGCAAAATGAAAGAAAGCCCGGATCGGGCCTAAATTAAAAATAGCGAAAGCCATAGTACATACTTTTGGCAGAAAAAATTAAAGTTAAATGAGGCTAAAAGAGCTCCGCCGCAAGAGATGGTTTATGATAATCAGCAATAAATACGTGTTGCTTTTGCTGATCTTTGCTTTCTGGATGTTCTTTTTAGACAGCAATTCCTGGTTTATCCATCACGAACTCGATGAGGAAATTGATGAATTGGAAACCAATAAGGAATATTATCAAAAAGAGATCGCCAAAGACAAGTCCACTATCGAAAAATTAAACGATTCCTTTGAAATGGAAAATTTTGCAAGGCAACAATATTATATGAAACGGGCCGACGAAGATATTTTTATCATTCAATACGATACCATAGATTAAACAGGGATCTAAATTGATGATTTTCGAAACCTTTCATTTAAAAAATAAAATAAAATGAGTCAGGATTTATTTCAGGAATTTGAAGCAGTAACGGCAAAACAGTGGAAGCAAAAAATCCAATTCGATTTAAAAGGTGAAGATTACAATGAAAAACTTGTTTTTAAAAGTCGCGACGGCATCGCCGTAAAACCATTCTACAATGCTGAAGATATTTCGGAAACCGCCCAGGTCCATCCTCCAAAAAATTGGGAGATCTGCGGAAAAATATATGTGGCTTCCGCAGAAAAAAGCAATCAAAATGCACTTGAAAGCTTGAAAAATGGGGCTGAAAGCCTTTGGTTTATAATCCCTTCGGAAAAAACCATTATTAAAACCCTCCTTCAAAATATACCTTTAGAAGAAACCCCGATCTACCTGGGTTTTGAATTCATTTCTGAGGAATTTATTCAGAAAATAAATCAATTTCTAACCGGCAAAAAACACAAAATAAGGCTTCAGCTTGATATAGTCGGTAATTTGGCACGATCGGGAAATTGGTACAAAAACCTGAATCAGGATCATAAAAATTTAAACAACATAGTATCCGGGGCTAAGGATTTTAAATCGGTACTGAGTGTTGATGCGACCTTATACCAGAATGCAGGAGCAACAATTCCCCAGGAGTTGGCTTATGCCCTAGCCCACGCCAATGAATATTTAAACCATTTTGACACTTCAAAAGAGAGTTTAGCCGATTTTGAAATGCAGTTTTTAACCGCTTCCGGTTCTAATTATTTTTTCGAAATTGCTAAAATACAGGCTTTACGGCTACTGTATGCGAGTTTGGCTTCAGAATATAATCTGCCCGAAACCTGTCACATCCTGGCCCAACCCACAAAACGGGATAAAACACTATACGATTACAACGTGAATTTGCTGCGTACAACCGGCCAAAGTATGAGTGTTATTCTTGGAGGTGCCAATGCAGTTTACAATGTGCCTTACGATTCAATATATCATAAAAACAACGAGTTTGGAGACAGGATCGCCCGCAACCAGCTATTGGTTTTAAAATATGAAAGCTATTTTGACAAGGTTTCCAATGCAGCTGAAGGAGCCTATTATATTGAAAGCCTGACCTCACAATTTGCAGAAAAAGCACTGGAAATATTCAAGGAAATAGAACAAGGCGGCGGGTTTCTAAAACAACTTAAGGAAGGAATTATTCAGCAAAAAATTTCAGAAAGCGCGAAAAAAGAGCAGGAACAATTCAATAAAGGCGAATTGATCCTGATTGGGACAAATAAGCATAAAAACCCGGAGGATAAGATGAAAAACAACCTGGAGCTTTACCCGTTCTTAAAAATGAATCCGCGAAAAACCCTGATCCCTCCTATTCTGGAAAGGCGTTTGTCAGAAAAACTGGAACAGGAACGAATTGAAAAGGAGTAATCTCTGAAATTATTATTTTCAGGATTACTATTCATCATAAAATATCAACGCTGAAATTAATTCGGCAGGAAGAATTCAGAAGCAATGCAAAGAAAAAATCTTCAGCAGCTCACTTTAAAAAAATCGGTTTCCCAAAAAGCCAGTGGACAACAAATTGATCAAAATTTTGCCACAGCTGAGGGAATTGACCTGAAGCCTGTTTATTCAGAAGCAGACATAAAAGATGCCGGGCATTTAAATTTTGCGGCCGGGATCCCACCATACCTGCGTGGGCCGTACAGCACAATGTATGTAACCCGGCCGTGGACCATCCGTCAATACGCCGGATTTTCTACGGCAGAGGAAAGCAATGCGTTTTACAGAAGAAATTTGGCTGCCGGGCAAAAAGGTTTATCGGTCGCTTTTGATCTGCCAACGCACCGAGGCTACGACAGTGATCACGAACGCGTGGTGGGCGACGTTGGAAAAGCAGGGGTTGCCATAGATTCTGTGGAAGATATGAAGGTTTTATTCGACCAGATCCCGTTGGGTGAAATGTCAGTTTCAATGACGATGAATGGCGCGGTATTGCCCATACTGGCATTTTATATTGTAGCGGCGGAAGAACAGGGTGTTAAACCCGAACAACTCTCGGGAACCATTCAAAATGATATTTTAAAGGAGTTCATGGTTCGTAATACCTATATTTATCCGCCCACTCCCTCGATGAAGATCATTTCGGATATTTTTGAATTCACTTCCAAAAATATGCCCAAGTTCAACAGCATCAGTATTTCCGGATACCATATGCAGGAAGCCGGCGCGACCTGCGATATTGAACTGGCCTACACTTTGGCCGATGGACTGGAATACATAAGAAAAGGTCTTGAAGCCGGAATGGATATTGACAGTTTTGCTCTCCGCCTCTCCTTTTTCTGGGGCATCGGAATGAACCATTTTATGGAAATCGCCAAAATGCGAGCCGCCAGAATGTTGTGGGCCAAACTGGTAAAACAATTTAACCCAAAAAACGAGAAATCCCTGGCGCTCCGCACCCACTCACAAACCAGCGGCTGGAGTTTGACGGAACAGGATCCGTTTAACAATGTGGCGCGTACCTGTATTGAAGCTGCGGCGGCGGTATTTGGCGGAACCCAAAGTCTGCACACAAATGCCCTGGATGAGGCTATTGCACTTCCCACAGATTTTTCTGCCAGGATAGCCCGAAACACTCAATTATACCTGCAACAGGAAACAAAGATCACCAAAACCGTAGATCCCTGGGCCGGCAGTTATTATGTTGAAAGCCTTACGCATCAAATCGCTGAAAAAGCCTGGAAACTCATTGAAGAAGTTGAAGATCTGGGCGGGATGACCAAAGCCATTGAGGCTGGGATCCCAAAATTGCGCATTGAAGAAGCCGCGGCCATAAAACAAGCCAGGATTGACAGTGATACAGATATTATAGTAGGAAATAACAAATTCCGGCTTGAGAAAGAAGATCCGCTGGTCACTTTGGAAGTGGACAATCAAACGGTTAGAACCCAACAGATCAATCAGCTTAAAAAAATAAAAGCGGAAAGAAATGCCGAAAAAGTCAGAACGGCATTGAACGCATTAACCCAAGCCGCTAAAAATAAGGAAGGGAATTTATTGGCTTTAGCCATAGATGCTGCCCGTGAGAGGGCAACCCTGGGCGAGATCAGCGATGCTTTGGAGGAAGTTTTCGGAAGATATAAGGCAAAGATCCAATCCTTTAGCGGGGTTTATTCAAAAGGGATGAAAAACAACGAATCATTTAACAAGGCGAGGGAACTCGCCGATAAATTTGCGGAAAAAGAAGGCCGGCGTCCCCGTATCATGGTCGCGAAAATGGGACAGGACGGGCACGATCGCGGGGCAAAAGTAGTTGCCACCGGATATGCCGATCTGGGATTTGATGTGGATATTGGCCCATTATTCCAAACCCCTGCCGAGGCAGCCAAACAAGCGGTGGAAAACGATGTGCATATTTTAGGGATCTCCTCTTTGGCGGCGGGACATAAAACCCTGGTGCCTCAGGTAATACAGGAACTTAAAAAACACGGCCGGGAAGACATTATGGTAATTGTAGGCGGGGTAATTCCTTCCCAGGATTATCAATTTCTCTTCGATGCCGGAGCAGTAGCCGTTTTTGGTCCCGGAACAAAAATAAGTGAAGCGGCGATACAATTGCTGGAGATCTTGATTGATTAGCAGAAAAAAGAGAATAGAAAAAAGACAAATATGAAGCTCCTTCAAAGTGAAGAGTTCAAAATTTAAAATTTCTCGAAACTCAATACTCAATACTAACATCTCAATACTAAAATCTAAAATCTAAAATCTATATGTACACTCAAAAAATGCTTAGGGACGATGCTTTAAAGGGAAAAACAATTGTTGTTACCGGCGGTGGCAGCGGACTTGGAAAAGCGATGACCAAATATTTCATGGAGTTGGGCGCCAATGTTGCCATTACCTCCAGGGATCTTGAAAAACTAAAAAATACGGCAAAGGAACTGGAAAATGAAACAGGAGGCAATTGCCTTCCGTTGCAATGCGATGTGCGGCATTATGAGGAAGTTGAAAAAATGTTGGAAGGGGTAATTGAAAAATTTGGGAGTGTAGATGTCTTGCTGAACAACGCGGCGGGTAATTTCATTTCTCCTACCGAGCGCCTCAGCGCCAATGCTTTTGATACCATAATTGATATTGTTTTAAAAGGAAGCAAAAACTGCACCCTGGCCTTTGGGAAACACTGGATAGACAAAAAAGAAACAAACAAAACCATTTTAAATATAGTTACCACCTATGCCTGGACGGGATCGGCTTATGTAGTTCCAAGTGCGACTGCAAAAGCAGGGGTTTTGGCTATGACGCGCTCTTTAGCGGTGGAATGGGCAAAATACGGCATTCGCTCCAATGCGATCGCGCCCGGCCCCTTTCCTACCAAAGGCGCCTGGGACAGATTATTGCCCGGGGATCTAAAAGAAAAATTTGATCTGGCTAAAAAAGTTCCGTTAAAACGTGTTGGAGAACATCAGGAACTGGCGAATTTGGCGGCATATTTAGTTTCCGATTTTTCGGCTTATGTAAATGGCGAGGTGATCACCATAGACGGGGGAGAATGGCTGGTGCGGGACAGTTCAATTTACTGGAAGCAATTCCGGAGGAAATGTGGGATCAACTGGAAGCGATGATCCGATCCAAAAAAAGCAAATAACAACCAGTTTTCAGCTTAATTATGAAAGGTTAATAATTTCATTTTATAAACCTTTAATAAATTGTATTTTTACCTTTCAAAAATTTAAGATAATTAATGGGTAAGATCATTGCTATTGCAAATCAAAAAGGGGGAGTTGGCAAAACCACGACCTCAATAAATCTGGCGGCTTCCCTGGGAGTTCTTGAGAAAAAAGTACTTTTGATAGATGCGGATCCACAGGCCAATGCCACTTCGGGATTGGGAATTGATGTAGAACAGGTGGAATTTGGGACCTATCAGCTCATAGAACATTCCATAAAAGCGGAGGAAGCCATTGTCAAAACCGGTTCCCCCAATCTGGACATTATTCCTTCACATATAGATCTTGTCGCCATTGAAATAGAGCTGGTAGACCAGGAAGAACGGGAATATATGCTGAAAAAGGCAATTAATCACCTGAAAGACAGTTACGATTATATCCTGATAGACTGCGCGCCTTCTTTGGGACTTTTAACCCTGAATGCGCTAACCGCTGCCGATTCGGTGATCATTCCAATTCAGTGTGAATATTTTGCCCTGGAAGGTTTGGGAAAACTGCTCAACACCATAAAAAGCGTTCAAAAAATACACAATAAAAACCTCGATATTGAGGGCTTGCTGTTAACTATGTACGATTCGCGTTTAAGGCTCTCAAACCAGGTGGTGGAAGAAGTTCAAAAGCACTTTAACGAGATGGTTTTTACCACAATCATTCAGCGAAATGTGCGTTTAAGTGAGGCTCCCAGTTATGGGGAGAGCATCATAAATTATGATGCGGGAAGTAAAGGCGCTGCCAATTATTTGAGCCTGGCCCAGGAAATCATTAAGAAAAACTCTTAGAAAATGGCGAAAGCTACCAAGAAACAAGCATTGGGACGAGGACTTTCAGCATTGCTGAAGGATCCCGAACACGATATAAAATCTGCCGAAGACAAAAATGCCGATAAGTTAGTTGGACATATTGTTGAACTGGAACTCACTTCAATTGAAGTCAATCCATTTCAACCCCGTACCAGTTTCAATGAAGAATCCTTGCGGGAACTGGCTTCATCCATAAAAGAACTGGGAGTGATCCAACCCATTACGGTACGTAAGGTGGATTTCAACAAATATCAATTGGTATCGGGAGAGCGCAGGTTTAGGGCTTCCAAATTAATTGGACTGGAGACCATTCCTTCTTATATCCGCATCGCCAACGACCAGGAATCCCTGGAAATGGCGCTGGTGGAAAATATACAGCGACAGGATCTCGATCCTATTGAGATCGCGATCTCTTATCAAAGACTTATCGATGAGATTGACATAACCCAGGAACAATTGAGTGACCGGGTGGGAAAAAACCGCTCGACCATAGCCAATTATTTAAGGTTGTTAAAATTAGATCCCATTATACAAACCGGAATGCGGGACGGTTTTGTTTCCATGGGACATGGCAGGGCTTTAATAAATGTGGAAGACCCGCAAACCCAGTTGGATATATATGAAAAAATACTGGAAAAATCACTTTCGGTAAGGGATACAGAGAAATTGGTAAGGGAACTTAACGCTGTGCCAACCAAAAAACCGGCCGCCAAACCCAAAGCTTTGCCCCAGGAATTTAAAAAAAGAGTCAAGGAATTTTCAGAATATTTAGGCGCCAAAGTCGATATAAAAGTTGAGCCAAAAGGAAAGGGAAAATTGATCATTCCATTTACTTCAGAAGAAGATTTCAACAGAATTAAAAAACTGATCCAGGGTGAAGCTTAAATTAATTCTTCCCGCGCTCATTCTGCTTTTTGCGTCCAATTTTTTGTACGCACAGGAAGATTCGCTTGTAATTTCAACTGTCCCCGAACCTATTGTTGAGGAGAAATTGGATTATAAACCCTATGATCCGTTGGCTCCGGCAAGGGCCGCTTTTTATTCAGCTGTTTTGCCGGGATTAGGGCAGGCTTATAATGGAAAATACTGGAAAATCCCCTTGGTTTATGCCGGTCTTGGCGTTGGGATCTATTTTTATTTGGATAACGATAAAGAATACGACCGCTACAGATCTGTATATAAAAGACGTCTTGCCGGGTTTACCGATGACGAATTCACAAGGCCCGATGGCACACAACGAATAACCAATGACGGACTTATTCGTGCCCAACGTTTTTTTCAGCGCAACAAGGAACTTTCGCTTTTGATCACCGCAGGAATTTACGCACTTAATATTATTGATGCCAATGTAACCGCACATTTACAACAATTCAATGTAAATGAGGATCTATCGTTCAGACCTGCCGTGAATTTTGACCGTTATACCGGAAAAACAGAATACGGACTTTCATTAAACTATAATTTTTAACTTTGAACAGGCTTTTAATAAATAAGCCGATACTATTAGATGACCTGATAATTATCGGGTTGTCTAAAAAAATATTTTGAGGATATGAAGATCGCACTTTTAGGTTACGGAAGAATGGGAAAGACCATTGAAAAAATCGCAATTGAAAGAGGACATGAAGTTGTCTTAAAAATAGACGAAAATATTGAGGATTATGATCTATCCCTGGCAGATATCGCCATAGATTTTAGCGTTCCTCAGGCTGCATTTAATAACATTACCACCTGTTTTAAACACCAATTGCCCGTAATATGCGGCACTACAGGCTGGTTAGGAAATTATGATAAGGCCGTGGAGATCTGCAAACAGGAAAATTCGGCGTTTTTATATGCGTCCAATTTCAGCATCGGGGTTAATTTATTTTTTGGGCTGAACGAGAAATTGGCTAAGATGATGAATGCTTTCAGCAATTATTCGGTAGAGATCGAAGAAATTCACCATACACAAAAATTGGACGCTCCCAGCGGAACAGCCATAAGTCTGGCGCAGCAAATCATAGGAAATTCATCTAAAAAAGCCTGGCAACTGAATAAGGCAGGGGAAAATGAAATCCCGATCTATGCCAGAAGAATTGAAAATGTTCCGGGAACCCATACTGTTTCGTATAAATCGGAAATAGATTCTATTGAAATTAAACATACCGCGCATTCCAGGGAAGGATTTGCGTTGGGAGCAATTATTGCCGCTGAATGGCTGAAAGATAAAAAAGGCGTGTACAACATGAAAGATGTACTTTCCGGTTTAAGCTGATTTTTTTGTAACGCTTTAAGCAATCAACACACATATAACAGTAAAGAATTTTTACTATGACGATCACACAATGGTTCTTGTTTTTCTTATTGATACAACTCATACATTTTTTGGGTACCTGGAAACTTTATGTAAAAGCAGGCAGGAAAGCCTGGGAAGCCGCAATTCCGGTTTATAATGCCGTAATTTTAATGAAAATCATCAACAGGCCCTGGTGGTGGACCATCCTGTTGTTTATCCCAATAGTGAACCTTATTATGTTCCCGGTTATTTGGGTAGAAACCATCAGAAGTTTTGGAAGGACCAACCGATTAGAGACACTACTGGTAATTGTAACTTTAGGTTTTTATATCTATTACGTAAATTATATCCTGAACCCATCTTATATTGAAGACCGGAGCCTGAAACCCAGATCGGCCATTGGGGAATGGGTAAGTTCCATTTTATTCGCGAT
>JAENXB010000158.1 GCA_016649785.1 Flavobacteriaceae bacterium | reverse complement strand
TATTCCTAAAAGTTCGTCAGGCTGAAGAAATAAAATTTCAGCGGTAAGGGCACTAAAAGTTTGAATTTTAAATTTTTGATCAAGAATAAAAGTTATCTGGGCAATGTGCCGATAGATACGTCTGGGATTGACAAATCCTTGGTGATGAAAAGATTCTCTCATTTCTTCAGCCATCATATTCAAAAGAACGGCCAAAGTTTCCAGTTCATCGTCATGCCCTGATCTTTCGACCTGATAAGAAAAATTACCGCTAGCCATTTCAATGATCATGCGGTTGATACTGTCTATTCTTTCCTTTTCCTCCTCGCTTTTCATACCAGTGAAAATTTATAATGAACGCGAAAACTTTCTTCGCGAAATGTATAAGAAAGAAGCTAAAAATACTACTGGAGGAAAGATTTTAAAAAATCCATTGCTTCATCCTTATTTGTAAATACTTCTGTAGGGACTAAGGGTTTATTTGTCTTGACGTAAAATTGGGCTATAGCTTCATTTACCGGGAAATCAACCAGAAAACCCACTGCAATTGCTAAAGTTGATCCTTCTTTGGCGAGATAATCCCTTGCTTCTTTATTTACATCTTTTATCCCCCGGGTATCGCAAAATACAGGATATGCTTTTTCTTCCTGAAGTTTTATCCGGTCTGCGACAATTTTTTCGGCTGCTTTAAGATCAACAATAATATGGGGCTTGTAAACGAAAAAAACGATTCCGTCATCTATCCAAAATTTTGCAAATTCATTTTCGATAAAATCACCCATTTCACTTTTTTTTTCAGATAACCTAAGACAATTTAAGACAAAAAATATTAATCAAAATTCATTTTTTCACGGTTTTAGGAGACATAGGTAGCGCAATAACTAGGGTTTTCAAGCTATTGCAAGGCATTTTGTCAATAAGGGATGAAGAATTAAACTTAAAGGATTTTTTAAAAATGATATAATATTTCTAAATCCTGTACTGCAAAATTTGCCAAAAAAGGATAAAGGTTTGTCTTACAGGGATTATTTCGTTTTGGAAAAATCAATTTTCAATTTTTGATTACCATTTTTCCTTAGCTTGTTGATTAATAATGAATAATTCGAATTAAAGACTGGGATAATGGCGAAAATCAAACACAATAATTTTCTAGATACCGTAGATGATGTAATCTCTAATGCTAAAATGGCTGGTGTTCTGCATCTTTATGCCGAAGGAAAAGAATTCACAGGGAGGAAAATAAGAGTGAATGGAAAAGATCTTTTTCATTTTGGAACAACCGGTTACCTTGGGTTGGAGCAGGATGAGCGGTTAAAGAATGCGGCCATAAGTGCGATCCATCGGTATGGAACACAGTTTCCCTTGTCGAAATCCTATATCTCACATCCATTATACAGGGAATTGGAAGAGAAAATATTTCAAATGTATAACAATCCCATTATCATAACCAAGAACAGTACTCTTGGACATATGGCAGTGATCCCCTGTATCGTGAGAGATGAGGACGGGGTAATTCTCGATCATCAGGTGCATTGGAGTGTCCAGAATGCTGCGCAAATTTTAAGAACAAGGGGAATACCTGTTGAAATGATAAGGCATAACAATTTGGAAATGCTGGAGGATAAAATCAAAATCCTTTCTTCCAAATGCAATAAGGTATGGTACATGGCTGATGGAATATATTCTATGTATGGAGATTTTGCCCCTATTGCCGAGCTAGTAGAATTAAGCAAAAAATATCCTCAACTCCATTTGTATTTCGACGATGTACATGGCATGAGTTGGAAAGGCAAAAACGGGACAGGATACGTGATGGATGTGCTAAACGAGCTACCGGAGAATGTCCTGCTAATTGGCACTCTGAGTAAAACATTTGGGGCAAGTGGAGCCGTGGTGGTGTGTTCTAACAAATCGCTACATTCTAAAATCAAAAATTTTGGGGGACCACTTACATTTTCCGCTCAGCTTGAACCTGCCTCTGTGGCAGCTGCAACAGCCTCTGCTTATATTCACCTTTCTCCTGAAATATATGAACTACAAAATGAACTTTCTGATAAAATCAATTATTTCAACCTTTTGCTGAAAAACACGGATCTGCCGCTTGTGGAATGTAATAATTCCCCCGTATTTTTTATAGGTACGGGGATGCCAGTTACAGGGTATAGATTTGTGCAGCGCTTAATGAAGGAAGGATTTTACGTAAATCTCGGTCTTTTCCCCGCAGTTCCGGTAAAAAATACCGGGGTTAGGATCACCATTTCCAGGCACAACAAAAGGAGGGAGATTAAAAAATTAGTAGAAGCGATGGTTCATCATTTTCCTTTAGCACTAGAAGAAACCAACACCAGTAACAACAGGGTAAGAAGGGCGTTTAATTTAAGCGAGGTAAAAGGTCAAAATATTGAGAGGAAAGAAGATTTAATTGTGCAGTATGAAAAATCAATAGGTATGGTTAATAAGGAGGAATGGAATAAACTAATGGGCAGAAGGAGTACTTTTGATTGGGAGGGACTCACCTTTCTGGAGGAAGTTTTTAAAGAACAGGAGAAGCACGAGAACAATTGGTCTTTCCATTATTTCGTGATAAGAGACAAGAATTCTCAACCTATTTTGGCTACTTTTTTCACCTATTCATTATGGAAGGATGATATGTTGGCTCCTGCGTCAGTTTCTGCTAAGCTGGAAGAAAAAAGAAAAGAGAACCCGTATTTTTTAACATCTTACGTTTTAAGTATGGGCTGCTTATTCACGGAAGGAGAACATCTGTTTATGGATAGATCGCACCCATCGATTAAAAAGGCCTTGAGTATGCTTCATCACGAATTGGAAGTCCTTGAGAAAAAATTGAAAACAAAAATGTTGGTTTTTAGGGATTTTCAACCAGATAACTATCTAAATGAAATCTTACATGAGCAAGGGTTTTTTAAAGTAAATATGCCAGATTCCTGTGTGTATGATAATTTTAGCTGGAATACAGTAGACGATTATATAGCCACACTATCCTCCAGGTCCCGTAGGCACTTTATGAAAGACATTAGGCCGTATGAAGAGATGTTTGATATCACTTTTGAAGAATCTCCAAAACAAATAGATCTTGATATATTCTATGACCTATACCTTAATGTAAAAAATAACAACAAGGGCCTAAATACTTTTACCTTTCCTAAAAACCTTTTTGAGCAAATGGTCAAAAATAGAAACTGGGAATTTATAGTACTTCGCCTAAAAAAGAAATTTGCCAGTACAAGAACTGCAAAACCGGTGGGGGTTATGTTCTGCTATAAAAATTTAAATCATACATATGTTCCCAATTATATTGGTTTGGATTACAGATATACCGAGGAATTTCAAATTTACAGGCAGCTTTTGTTTCAAACAATTAAAAGAACAAAGACCATAAAATTCCATAAAGTTGATTTTGGAATGACGGCTTCTTTTGAAAAGAAAAAAGTAGGAGCAACCGTTAAGCCACAAACTTCCTATGTTCAGACCCGCGAGAATTATTCTATTGAAATGCTGGAGCTCCTGCCAAATTAATTGCGATAATATGAAATTGGTTTTCCCCGATCTTCAAAAATAAATGATTACCCCTACCATTTAATTTGCCGGATTTTGAAGAGAATACTGCCTTGGTTTTATTTAATTGTTCAAGATAAGTTAATTATGTTTGAGGGGATATTAAAAGATTTTGAAAAAGTGATGGATGAAATATCCCAGGAGAGGGTTGATCTATTAAAGCGGGCAGAGAGTGCCATTCCAATTTGCAATAAAACGTTATCCCTTATGCAGGACCAGATTGAGAAGGACGATTTCGATTCTCCGGACAAAGAAATCTTATTTTTTAAAAATGTCAAAGTAGTTCCAATGAGTTTTCTCATTTATTTTTCTGAAATCAGGTCTTGTGAAGCGCAGAAACCCAAAACCGGTGTTGATTTTCAGCTTAGATTTTTTGAAAAGGAAATAAAAAAAATCAATAAATTTTTTTCTCGAAATAGTGATTTTGTTCATTATATGGAGCAAGGCCATATCTATTTAGACCACCAATTCTTTACCAGAAATCATTTTAATAATTTTCCTTTAACCCCGGTTATAAATTACTATCAGTGCCCCGAATTTACTACCTCTCATGATATGCTTTGGGCCAAAATCCAAGCCATGTATAAATACATTCATTATATAAGGAGTTCCATTCAAAAAATTAAACCCGGAAACCAACAATTGTTTATTGAGAAGAAACATAAATTGCTCTTATGGACCGGTTCAAAAACATCAATGGTAGAATTAATTTATGCCTTGTATTCTACAGGAGTACTTAACCATGGGACAGTAGAATTAAGTGCGGTGACATCATCATTTGAGGATTTTTTTAATGTGAAACTGGATAATGTTTACAAAACATATTCCGAAATAAAAACGCGCAAGGGAAGTAAAACAAAATTCCTCGAGGACCTGATAGTAAGCCTTCAACTTAAAATGGATAGGGACGATGCTGTCTAATTTTTTTTGATTTTATCTTTTTAATCTTCATAACTTCTCACTCCCCTTTTTAATATCAGGTAGATATTTTCCCAGTTACGAAACACTACGAAAAGGTTTTTTAAAAAAGCTCCAGCCTAAATTCCTTATTCTATAGAGTCTAAATATCCCTTTTCGAGTTATAAATCACACCAATTCCCGGCAAAATTTATTATTGTTAAAATTTCTCGTAGTACGAAATATATAGGGAAGAAAAATCATTCAACCTATGCAATTTTGTAAAACGAAAGTCAAATTTACCCAGTCCCGCTGCTTTAAAAGCTATAACCTGCGGCGGGATTATTAAAACACAATGTATTATGCCAACAACAATTGTCACCACCGAAGATTTGATGGAATTCAAATTAGAACTCCTGGAAGAAATCAAAAAATTATTGAACAACCAATCCGGATCGGGTTCCGGTTCAAAAAAGTGGCTGAAATCCACGGAAGTCATGAAACTGCTTCAAATCAGTCCCGGCACCCTTCAGAATTTCAGGATCAATGGAAACTTGCCCTTCACCAGGATAGGGGGAAGCATTTATTATGATGCCGATGAAATAAACAAAATCCTGATGGAAAACAGGAGCAATCACAAATGCGAGTAAGGCCATGAATTACATCAAACACATTAATGGGGTACTTCAACAATTTAATGGGGATTCCAGATTGAATCCAACCCATATCAGTCTCTATATTGCTCTTTTTCAACTTTGGAATATCCATCATTTCCCGGAGGTTTTTTTTATTGCTCGGGAAGAGGTAATGAAAAAGTCTAAAATCGGATCTATAGCAACGTATCACAGATGCCTCAGAAATTTAAATGATTGGAAATATATCGATTATTTACCATCACATAACCCATACAAGGGCAGTGAAATTAAGATGTTCATTTTTGAAATATCTGGTGAACAAGATGTAAACGAGTCTGAAACAAGTCCTAAACAAGTAGTGAACAAGCCTGAAACAAGTTCTGAACAAGTCGTGAACAAGTATGAAACAAGTCCTGAACAAGCATTAGTATCTAACATAAACATGATTAAACATGATTTAAACATGATTAAACTTAATAAAAACATAAATAAACATGCAATGCCGGAAAATTATTTTGAAGTTTTTAATTTTTTTAAAAATGAAAATAAGAAAGAATCCGAAGCGCTACAATTTTTTAATTATTATCAATCCAAAAGCTGGAAAGTTGGAGACAATACCGAAATGAAATCTTGGAAAGCCGTTGCAAAAAGTTGGATCAGGAAATCTGAATCTTCAAAGACTTTTAAGGATTATCCGGAAACATCTAATCAGGACTATTTAAAAACCAATCAAAATAAAGATTATGGGCAACCCCTCTAAAATCGTTGAAGGCAGTATAGAATTTTCCCTGGGAAATTTTGATGGAAAACTCATGGTGTATGATTTCCCAAAGATACTGGTGTATCTTGAAGCCAAAGGAAAAATGTTGTTTGGGAATCATTTCAAGATCTACCCGGAAGATGAAAAAATCCTGTTTCTGCTAAGCAATTATTTTATCAAGGATGAAAAGAATTGCAAAAAGTACAATATTGATCCAAATAAGGGAATATTGATATCAGGCCCTGTAGGCTGCGGGAAAACAAGTTTGATGCGCCTTGTGAAAAATATTGTGCCACACCTGCGGCAATATGAAGTTATTCCGGCCAGGAACATCGTTTTTGGTTTTAATCACATTGGCTTTAAAACCATTGAAGATTATGGAAATGAAGGTTATTTCTGCTTTGATGATCTTGGGGCAGAGCCAACCGGAAGGTACTTCGGGAAGGATTGCAATGTAATGGGCGAATTGCTTATATCCAGGCATGAGTATTTCCTTCAGTCAAAAATTAAAACCCATGCCACCACCAATTTAATTGCAGAGGAAATGGAGGGACGTTACGGCAGTAGGGTTAGAAGCCGGATGCGCCAGATGTTCAACCTGGTATGCTTCGATAAAAAAACCCGGGATAAACGAAATTAATTTTAAAAATCATAAAGATGAAAATAGCCACTTTTAATATTCAGAACCTGTTTCACAGGGACAAATCCCTGGTAAACATTCAAGCCGGAAATGCCGTGATCAATTGGCTAAATGAAATGGATCATTTGATGAGAAAATACACAAAATCCGCGAACGATCTGGACAGGATCAAAGACCTATCCTTTTTACTTGGGTTTGAAAAAATAAGCAGGAAGTCTTACGCCGTTATGAGAAGAAGGGGAGGGGAATTGTTTTTTCGGGGGTGTCATTCTTCCTTCGAAAGTAAGGC
>JAENXB010000026.1 GCA_016649785.1 Flavobacteriaceae bacterium | reverse complement strand
GGGAGCATGGAAGAACTTTTGGCCAATACTCATTTGCTGAAAGGAAAGATGCGCGAGAAAATTGAAGAAAATGCCGATTTAGGCCGACTTTCAAAAAAACTGGCTACCATTCAAACCGATTGCAATGTTCAATTTAATGCTGCAGATTATGAACTCTCACAACCTGATGGAGGCAAAGTGCAGGAGCTGTTTGAAATACTTGAGTTCAGACGTTTAAAAGATCAGTTTATCAAATTGTTTTCCGGGGAAAATAATCCCGTGCAAAACCAGGTTGCCAATTCCATATCAGAAAAAACACATGATAAGATTGCCGGAGCAGGTCAGTTTTCCTTGTTTGAAACCGAATCAAATATAATTGAGGAGTCTTCCGGCAGAAAGACACTGGCAAGTTATTCTCACGTATATCAAAGTGTTGCACCGGGAATGGCGATGGACTTATTTCTTAAAAATCTGGTCAAACAAAAAAGCGTTTGCTTTGATACCGAAACCACAAGTTTAAATCCGCTGGAAGCCAAACTGGTAGGAATCGCTTTTTCCTGGGAAGCCGGGAAAGGTTTTTATCTTCCATTCCCGGAAGATGATGCTAAAGCCCATGAAATAATAGAACTTTTGCGACCATTTTTTGAAGCGGAGGAAATTGAAAAAATAGGTCAGAATTTAAAATACGATATAAAAGTCCTGGCAAAATACAAGATCGACCTGAAAGGCCCAATGTTCGATACGATGATCGCTCATTATTTGATCAATCCGGATATGCGGCACAATATGGATGTTTTAGCTGAAACTTATTTGAATTACAGCCCGCAATCCATCACCGAATTAATCGGAAAAAAAGGCAAAAATCAAGGTTCAATGCGGGATGTTCCATTGAATCTAATAACCGAATACGCGGTAGAAGATGCGGATATTACCCTTCAATTAAAACAACATTTTGAACCTGAATTAAAGGAAGCCAATATAGAAAAATTGTTCAAAGAAATTGAAATTCCCCTTGTACAGGTATTGGCAGACATGGAATTGGAGGGTATAAATTTAGATGAAGACTTCCTGAAATCCCTGTCGGCAGATCTGGATCGTGATATTAAAGAGTTGGAAGAAAAAATTTATAAGGAAGCAGGAGAAGTATTCAATATAGGCTCTCCAAAACAGCTGGGGATCATTTTATTTGAAAAACTGGCCCTGGCAAAAAAACCTAAGAAAACAAAGACAGGACAATATTCTACCGGGGAAGAAGTCCTTTCCTACCTTGCCGTAGAAAATGAAATTGTTCAAAATGTTTTGGATTTTCGAGGCCTGGTTAAATTAAAGAACACTTATGTTGAAGCTTTGCCAAATCAGGTTGAAAAAACCACCGGACGGGTTCATACAGATTATATGCAAACCGTTGCCTCTACGGGAAGACTGAGTTCCAACAATCCCAACCTTCAAAATATCCCGATAAAAACAGAGAGAGGAAGGGAAATAAGAAAGGCATTTATTCCGCGGGATGAAAATTACCTTATTGTCGCAGCCGATTATTCGCAAATCGAATTGCGCATAATCGCCGCATTAAGCAAGGAAGAAAATATGATCCAGGCCTTTAAAAACGGAGAAGACATCCACGCCTCCACTGCTTCAAAAGTGTTTAACGTACCACTGGAGGAAGTTACCAGGGCGCAGCGAAGCAATGCGAAAACAGTGAATTTCGGGATCGTTTACGGGGTTTCAGCTTTTGGGTTGAGCAATCAAACCGGATTATCGCGCACAGAATCAAAAGAATTGATAGACACCTATTACGCAGCTTATCCTCAATTAAAGAAATATATGCAGGAACAGGTCAATTTTGCAAAAGAAAATGGATATGTTCAAACCGTATTGGGAAGGCGCCGGTATTTAAAAGACATCAATTCGCAAAATGTAATGGTACGCGGTGGGGCCGAACGAAATGCCGTGAATGCACCCATTCAGGGCAGCGCCGCAGATATCATTAAGCTGGCAATGATCAATATCCATAAGAAACTGAAAGAAGGTAACTACAAAACAAAAATGCTGTTACAGGTGCATGATGAACTTGTTTTTGATGCCTACAAAGAGGAGGTGGACCAGGTTAAAAAGATGATCAAATTTGAAATGGAGAACGCCTTTAAACTGGATGTACCATTGGATGTGGAAATAGGCGTGGGAGAAAACTGGCTTCAGGCACATTAACGAGAATTATTAAAAAAAATGAGAGATTATTAATGTTTTCTTATAAATATTAGTAGATTGGGCGACCAAATGATTTTTAACCCCATTATAACCTACTATTATTATGAAATTAAACAAACTACTATTTCCAGTATTAGCTTCTGGAATGTTACTAAGCGTATCTTGTGAGAAGGACAATTTTAGTACCGTGCAAGAAGAAGCAGTAGTTTCTAAAGATCAATTCTCTTTTGTTCCCAATGAAGTCCTTGTTAAATTTAAGGACGGAAAAACAGGTACAAAGGCTCGAAGTAATGCTTTGTCATTAATTCAAGGGGTTGTCGTTGAGACTATTCAAACAAGTGCAATGAAATCTGCAAACAGGGACGAAGTCCTTTTAGTGAACTCCAAATTAGGTACTTTAGACGCAATTGCACAGTTAAAAAAACTTGCAGAAGTAGAATACGCAGAACCTAATTTCATCTATAACCACGATGCAACCTCTAACGATCCATCTTACACAAATGGTACACTTTGGGGTATGTATGGAGATGCCACTACACCTTCTAACCAATATGGTAGTCAGGCAGGAGAAGCATGGGCCGCCGGCAATACCGGATCTGGTACCGTTTATATAGGTATCATAGATGAAGGGTATATGTATACACATGAGGATCTTGCTGCTAACGCTGGAACTAATCCAGGAGAAATTGCTGGAAATGGTGTAGATGATGATGGAAATGGATATGTAGATGATGTGAATGGATGGGATTTCGACGGAGATGACAGTAGCGTTTTTGATGGTGTAGACGATGACCACGGAACTCATGTTGCCGGTACTATTGGTGGTGTTGGAAACAACGGAACTGGTATTGCAGGTGTATCTTGGAATGTAAAATTATTGAGTGGTAAATTCTTAGGAAGACGTGGCGGAACACTTGCCAATGCTATTAAAGCTGTAGATTATTTCACAGATTTAAAACAACGTCATGGTATTAATTTAGTTGCTACAAGTAACTCTTGGGGTGGCGGTGGCTTCTCTCAAGGATTATTTGATGCTATTGAAAGAGCAAATCAAGCAGGTATTTTATTTATAGCTGCAGCTGGAAATGAGACAAACAATAACGATGCTAATCTATCTTATCCAGGATCTTATACCAATGACAATATTATTGCAGTTGCTTCCATTACAAATTCTGGAGGATTAAGTAGTTTTTCCAACTACGGTGCAACTTCTGTAGATATTGGAGCACCAGGTTCTGGAATTTACTCATCTGTACCAGTAAGATCTAAAGGGCAAATAATTTCTGGATATGCAACTTATAGTGGTACTTCTATGGCTACGCCACATGTATCTGGTGGAGCTGCTCTTTATGCTTCTTCTCACCCGGGAGCTACTGCTGCAGAGATTAAAAATGCCATTATGAGTTCTGCAGTACCAACTGCTTCCTTAAATGGAAAATGTGTTACTGGTGGACGTTTGAACGTAAGCGGATTCTAAAAATCCAATATATTTTATCATAAAAAAAGCCTTCAAATTTGAAGGCTTTTTTTATTCCTTAATTCTTATTTTTAATTCTATAACACAAACCTATAGATGGCCTTCAACAAGTAAATATTTTCATGTTTGTTGCCTTAAATCTAAAATGTGATCTTGCGAATATCCCGCCCCATTTCCACCTTGAGACCATACCAAGAAAATTTCACTTCCGGGTATGTATCCACATCTATGAACCAGGATAGATCTAACCATTTTTTTACCTGTATGTTTTCGTTATCAATTTAATTAGAAAATGTTATTTCAGTTAAATAAGGCATTAAAAAAACCGCTCAATTAGAATCGACCGGCCTTCCCTTCTTAAAACTATAATTTTATATCCTGATATAATTAAAGGCTAATATTCTGATTTTGGAAGCAGAAGTATATACCGGGATCATTTTACATACTGATTAGATTCAAATATGGAAGCTTCAAATTAAAAAAGGCCTTCGGAAACAGAACAAATTCAATTGGTTATTTAACTATTTATAATGAAATTTGCATTTGAAATCAATCCTCAATAAATTTCGAGATAAAAAGACTTGAGAAACCTTTGAAAACCAAACATTTCACTTTCAATAAATTAATGAAGTTGCTATTTGCAATATACATTTATAATTGTACATTTGCACCCCTGTTTTCCCGATAGCAATATTGGGGCAGGGAATGGAATGTTTAATAACAAGTAAAAATTAATTAGTGTGGACACATTAAGCTACAAAACAGTATCGGCCAACAAGGCTACCGTGACCAAAGATTGGGTGCACGTGGATGCTGATGGTCAGACTTTAGGTCGTCTTTCTTCTATAGTGGCAAAGCTGCTTAGAGGGAAATACAAACCTAACTTCACCCCACACGTTGATTGCGGAGACAATGTAATTGTTACAAATGTCGAAAAAATCAACTTATCAGGAAAAAAATGGGATTCTAAGGAATACATTCGCCATACCGGCTATCCTGGGGGACAACGCAGTTTAACTGCAACCGAATTATTCAATAAAGGCCCAGAAAGGCTGATTGAAAATGCGGTAAAAGGAATGCTTCCTAAAAACAAATTAGGCGCGGCAATTTTCCGAAATTTAAAGGTGTATGTTGGTTCTGAACACGATCAGAAAGCGCAAAAGCCTAAAACTATTAACTTAAACGAAATTAAGTAATGGAGGTTATTCACAAAATTGGCCGGAGAAAAACGGCTGTTGCAAGAGTATATGCCGCACCTGGAACAGGGAGCATTACTATCAACAAAAAGGACATTAAAGAGTACTTTACCACTGCTCCATTACAATACAAAGTAATGCAACCTCTTAACATGACCGGAAACGAAGAAAGCTTCGACGTGAAGGTAAATGTTTACGGAGGTGGAATTACCGGACAAGCTGAGGCAATTCGCCTTGCACTGTCAAGAATTGTAGTAGCATTGGATCCCGAAAACAGAGCGGTTTTAAAACCTGAAGGTTTAATGACCAGAGATCCAAGAATGGTAGAGAGGAAAAAATTCGGACAGAAAAAAGCCCGTAAAAAATTCCAATTCTCTAAACGTTAAAATTAATATATTCCTTTATTTTAAGGCTTATATTAATTGGAGTTCGATCCAAAAAAAATTCATTCAAAAATTAATTAAATTTTTGTTGTTATTCCGCTAGGCGGAAATTAGTTTAGCATCTAAACCACGCGGCTCGTGGTTGCTATCTCAACAGAACGTAAACTATTACAAAAATGGCAAATAAAGTAGAAGTAAAAGACTTACTTGATGCAGGTGTACATTTTGGCCACCTTACAAGAAGATGGAACCCTAATATGGCCCCATATGTTTATATGGAACGCAACGGGATCCACATCATCAACTTATATAAAACTGCTGCAAAAATGCAGGAAGCCGGAGAGGCTCTTAAAAAAATTGCAACCAGCGGTAGAAAAATACTTTTTGTAGCTACCAAGAAACAAGCAAAAGAAATTGTTACCGACCTTGCTGTTAAAGCAAACATGCCTTACATCACTGAAAGATGGCCTGGCGGAATGCTTACCAATTTTGTCACTATCCGTAAAGCCGTTAAAAAAATGGCGACTATAGACAGGATGAAAAAAGACGGTACTTTCAATACCCTTTCCAAAAAAGAACGCTTACAAGTTGACCGTTTAAGAGCTAAGTTAGAGAAAAACTTAGGTTCTATTGTAGATATGAGCCGCCTTCCGGCAGCAATATTTGTAGTAGATATTATGCGTGAACACATTGCGATTAAAGAAGCTCAGAAATTAAACATTCCAATTTTTGCGATGGTTGATACCAATTCTGATCCACGTGAGGTAGAATATGTTATCCCATCAAATGATGATGCTTCCAAATCCATTGAAAAAGTGGTTTCTTTTATGTCTGAAGCTATTATAGAAGGCTTGTCTGAAAGAAAATCCAGCAAAGATTCTAAAGAAGGCGAAGAAAAAGAAGAAAAAACTTCCAAAACTCCAAGAGCTAAAAAATCCAAAGAAGAAGTAGAAGTTGCTGCTGCCACTCCTGAAGCTAAAGAATCTAAAGAAGAAGTAGAAGTTCCTTCTGCCGCTCCTGAAGCTAAAGAAGCAAAGGAAGAAGCTAAAGTAGAGGTTAAGTCAGAATCCAAAAAGGAAACTGTGGAAAAACCTGCTTCTGAAACCAAAGAGGAAGAATAATCTACTCTTTTTGTTAATTTTTATGAGTCGTTTAGTTGTTTCTTAAACGAAAAACTAGGCGACTTTTTTATTATAAACCAAAAAATCTAAACGTCATGGCAAAGATAACCGCCGCAGAAGTAAATAAATTAAGACAAACTACCGGTGCCGGTATGATGGATTGTAAAAAGGCATTGGTTGAAGCCGATGGGGATTTTGAAAAATCTATTGAGATCCTTCGTAAAAGAGGTCAAAAAGTAGCTGCAAACCGTGCCGACAGAGAATCATCTGAAGGTGCTGTAATTGCAAAAGTGAACGAAGCCGGAACCCGTGGAGTGATCGTATCATTAAACTGTGAAACCGACTTTGTAGCTAAAAACGATACTTTCGTAAAATTGGCCACAGAATTGGCTGAAATTGCTCTTTCTGCTTCTTCTAAAGAAGAATTCTTGGCAGCAGATTTCAAAGGTCTTTCTGTTCAGGATAAATTAACCGAACAAACCGGCGTTATAGGTGAGAAAATTGAAATTGGTGATTTCCGTACACTGGAAGCTCCTTTTGTAGGCTCTTATATTCACGCAGGAAATAAAATTGCGGTTTTAACCGGACTTTCAAAAAATGTTGAAGGTGCTGAAGATGTTGCAAAAAACGTTGCTATGCAAGCCGCAGCAATGAACCCGGTTGCATTGAATGAAGATGGAGTTGACCAGACCGTGATTGATAAAGAAATTGAAATTGCAAAAGATACATTGAGACAAGAAGGAAAACCTGAAGAGATGTTGGATAACATCGCAAAAGGAAAAATAAAACGTTTCTTTAAAGACAACACCCTGGTTAATCAGGATTACATTAAAGACAACAAAATGAGCGTTGCAGCCTACGTAAAATCGTTAGACAGCAAACTTGAAGTAGTTGCTTTTGAAAGAGTTGCACTTGGATAAACTTTTTTCTGAAGTTTACTTCAGAAAATTATACAACCCGAAAAACCGTTTCTTTAATTAGAAACGGTTTTTTTATTTTCCAGTTTCCTCCATCCGGTATAAAACAGGTTTACTCGGCGCGGCATCGTTTTCAAAGGAGGCGATTTGAAGGTTGAGCAAATACTTCCCATCCTCAATTTTATTGGCTACATAAATCAGTTCTGTGATACTGGCATCAAACCGGGTATTTTTGGGATGATCCCAAAAAGCTTTATGCGCCAGTAATTTCCCCTCGTCCTTTTCCTTGTCTACAGACGGCAAATCAATTAAAAGATGCTTAATTCCGCATTCCCGGATGTATTTGGCGGCACTTTCCTCCAAATATGGCCAATTGGTGTTCGAATACTTTTTGGTGCGCTTGTCGATGTAATTCGGCATTGTTCGAATAATCAAGGCTTCCACTTCATTCTGCTGAAGATTTTTTCTGATTTGCGTCTCAGAAATTACCCTGTCTTCTCCCCTGTTCTCAGGTTCCATGGAAATCAGTTTAGCAGTAAAAAAGAAGGTTTTAAGCGCTTCATTCACACTGTGAAATTCCCGGGTAATATGCCCCACACATTCGGTATGCGTGCCGTGCCCGTGCGGGTTAAATTGAATATTATTAAAATTTGTAGAAGCTCCTTCACTCACCTTTCCTATAAAATCTCCATCTCTTACCGGCTGAATTATTGGTGCTCCCAAATACCAGGCAACCGGGTTTTTGTCGTCTCCCCGAAGGCTCAAAGAGATATCCAGAGGTTTGGAGAGATCAATTTTGAAGGTTTTTTGGTTGTGGTATATTTCTGCGATCATATTATTTTGGGCTTAAAAAAAGGGATCTTATATTGGTTAGGTGACGATTTATGGACTTGTTTCGGCATCTAAATTTATAAAAAATAGATCACTGGAAATCCCGTCGCCCAAAAATTTTCCTTTCCCGGTAATATGCAAATTTCCGTTTTCCATGATCATTAATTCTTTTTCCAGGTAAGGATCAGCCTGCTCCATCAGATAGTTTTTATATTCAAGTCCGAATTTTTCCTCCACTTCATCAGGTGAGATTCCCCACATTGTCCGCAGGCGTGTCATCGCGTATTCATTGTATTTATCAGCTTCCGACAGTTTTTCCTCTTGCATTGGAATTTCGTCTTTTTGAAGGGCTTTAATATAAAGGGAATTGTTGCTGACATTCCATTTCCTGCTGAATCCGTCAAACGAATGTGCTGAAGGTCCAATTCCCAGGTAAGGTTTTCCAAACCAATAGGCGGTGTTGTTCCTGGAAAAATATCCGGGCTTTCCAAAATTTGAGAACTCATAATGTACAAATCCGGCATTTTCCAGGGTTTCAACCAGGATCTCAAAATGCGCTTTTGCGGCTTCATCGTCCACCGGTTTGATGATCCCCTTTTCTATGAATTTCTTTAAGGCAGTATTGGGTTCTACCGTTAGAGCATAACATGAAAAATGCGGCAGCTTGAGGTCTAAAGCAATCCTGAGATTTTCCCTCCAGCGTTCATCGGTCATTCCGGGAATTCCATAAATAAGGTCAATCGAAATATTATCGAAGTATTCTTTAGCCATTTGAATGCTTTCCAGGGCTTCTTTCGTATTGTGCGCGCGGTTCATCAGCTTCAGGTCTTCTTCAAAGAAAGATTGCACACCAATACTCAACCTGTTTATTCCCGATACTTTTAAAACCTCCAGCTTTTTTATTGAAAGATCGTCGGGATTGGCTTCCAGGGTAATTTCGGCATTTTCGGCAACCTGAAAATTGGAATATATAGTGTCAAAAATTTGTTGCAATTCTTCGCCATTCAAAAGCGACGGAGTTCCGCCTCCAAAATAAATAGTTTCAATCAGTTTTTCCGGCAACTCATTTTTCCTAAGCATCAATTCTTTACACAGCATATCCACCAATTCCCCTTTCTTTTTTACTGAAGTCGAAAAATGAAAATCGCAGTAATGACACGCCTGCTTGCAAAATGGAATATGGATATAGATACCGGACATTAATTTGAAATTTTTTAATTTGAAGATTTGAAGGTTTGAAGGTTTTGATTCTATGAAGCTAAGAGATTTTTCAAATTAGCACTTTTTCAAATCTTCAAATCAAAGAACCTTTTTCGGATTATTTTTCACAAACGCATCCCAGCCAGAATAGCTTTTCTCAACACTCGGCCCTCCGGAATTGTAAAAATGACAAACCGCGGCTGCAAGGCCATCGGTAGAATCCAGGTTTTTTGGAAGTTCTTTTAGGTTTAGCATACTTTGAAGCATTTTTGCAACCTGCTCTTTGCTTGCATTTCCGTTCCCGGTGATGGCCATTTTTATCTTTTTAGGAAGATATTCGGTAATTGGGATTTGCCTTGAAAGTCCCGCCGCCATCGCAACTCCTTGCGCCCTGCCCAACTTCAGCATAGATTGCACATTTTTGCCGAAAAAGGGCGCTTCAATGGCAATTTCATCGGGATGGTACGTATCAATCAGCTCAATGGTGCGTTCAAAAATCAGTTTCAACTTGATATATGGGTCGCTGTATTTACTTAAAAGCAATTCGTTCAACTGCATAAAAACCATTTCCTTTTTTACGATCTTTATTAGTCCGAAACCCATAATAGTGGTCCCGGGATCAATTCCTAAAATGATTTTTTCTGTTTTCAAAAGCTGAAATTGCTGGTTTTAAGACCCTCACGATAAATTTGTCCATTTCGCAGGGACTTGACAAAGCTACGGAATTCCAAGCAGCTATCAGTACATTTGGGAGCTGCCTTAAAAAATGAATAATGATATTTTTCCTTGTATTAATAACGCTTTTTTATGTGATCCTGATCGCGGCATTGCTGATTGGCTGGAGGAAAATCCCTGAATTTAAGATAAAAAATATTCCACCAAAAATCAGGTTCTCTGTGGTGATCCCTTTCAGGAATGAAGCCGAAAATTTGCCTTTATTGCTAAATTCTTTATCTAAATTGAATTATCCGACTTTAAAATATGAAATTTTACTGGTAAACGATGCATCCGAAGATGTTTCGATTCAAATTTGCGATGACTTTATCAACTCCCATCCAGAAATTCAAATAAGCTTACTTGAAAATAAGCGTTCTTCAAATTCCCCGAAAAAAGATGCGATTTCAACTGCGATCAAAAACGCTCAATTTGAATATATAATCACCACAGATGCAGATTGTAAAGTTCCTGAAAACTGGTTGCAAGCCTTTAATGAAAGAATCATTGAAACCGGTGCAAAACTGGTCGCCGGGCCGGTAAAAATTGCCGACACATCAAAGAATATTATTCGCGAAAACAGATGGTTGAAATATTTTCATTTTTTTCAGGAAATGGATTTTATGAGTTTGCAAGCGGCGGGAGCGGGAGGTTTTGGATTGGGAAAAGCTTTTATGTGCAATGGCGCGAATTTATGCTATGAAAAAGCGGCGTTTTTGAAAGCCGATGGTTTTAGCGGAAATGACGAAATTTCAAGTGGCGATGATATTTTTTTACTTCAGAAATTCACCGAAAAAAAATGGCCTGTCTCCTTTCTGAAATGTGCGGAAGCCATCGTGCTCACAAAACCTCAACAAGATTTAAACACTTTAATTTCCCAACGCATCCGATGGGCGGCGAAAACTCCTGCCTACAAAAGCAGCTTTGCGAAACTGGTGGGTTTAACGGTGTTGCTGATGAATTTTTCGCTGGTGATTGGTGGCTTGCTGGCCTTCTTCAGTCTTATTCCATACCAACCTTTACTATTTGCGTTCTTTTTTAAATTCAATGTAGATTTTGCACTTCTGTACCATTCGGCTGAATTTTTTGACAGGAAAGATGTACTGCGGAATTATTTTTGGAGCAGTATTATCTACCCGGTTTTCTCCAGTTATGTGGCGATTTTGTCCCTGTTTTCAGGATATGAGTGGAAAGGAAGGAAGTTTCGAAGTCAGAGGTACGGTGAAAGTACGAAGTTAGAAGTAAAAAAGAAAAAGAAGGCAAGAGCCAAGAAAATAGAGCATAGAGAAAAATATATCCGCAATCGAAAAAGCGATTGAAGCAACAGGTTATAAAGTAACTGATAAAAAACAAAAATAAATGGAAATTATAAAAACCTCTGAAATTACCTGTCCGCATTGTGGTCACAAAAAAAAAGAAAAAATGCCAACCAACGCTTGTCAATTCTTTTACGAATGTGAGAATTGTAAAAAGATCCTGAAACCAAATGAAGGCGATTGCTGTGTTTATTGCAGTTTTGGCTCCGTAAAATGTCCCCCAATTCAACTAAATCAAAGTCGTTGTTAAACAAAAATAAAGGCTGCAATACCATCAAAAATATAGGATATTTAAATTTAATATCCTGTTGCCCTAATTCGGTTTGTTTTGTTTCACAGAGAAACGGAAAGCAAATCTTTTCCTAACTCGTGAATCGCTTTTTCGATTTGTTTTGCCCGTTGTTCTTAAGCATTTGCTTTTCCGGTAGCGTACTGTCTCATTAAGGAAGGATTAATCCCTGCCTTTTCCGCAATTGCCGAAATTTTTATTGGTAAAAGTTTAAAAAAAGAAGGAATGTCTAAATTATATTCAAATTCTTTCATATTCTGAACTTCCTCCAGCCAATCTTCATTGAATTCCTTGGCAACTTCCAGATAATCTTCATAAGCTTGTTTTAAGTTGATCTTTAGATCCTCCAAAGTGTTTCCATAAGCAGAAACTCCACCGGGGATATTTTGTGTACTCCCCCAATATGTGCCATCTTCTGCTTTCTCTACAAAAACTTTTATTGCTTCTTTCATCATTTTCAGTTACCATTCAAAATTCAAAATTTAAAATTCAAAATTTCACTTTTTTTTATAAATCACCAGCAAGTGTCATCCGGAACGAAAATGAAGGATCCTGCGTTAGTTGGACGACAGATTCTTCCTCGCCCAAAAGCTCGTTCAAAATGACAAAAAAGTATAACACTTCAAGTAAAAGCCTGATTTATAACAATCCTGTTATGGTCAGCCAGTTCAAAATTACTTTTGGTGAAAACAAAATGCATTACCTTTGATAAGATTATGAAAAAATCATATAGACTTATTCCGTATTTAATAACTATTGTCATTTTAGCTACACTAGCCGCACAATTGTATTGGAGTTTTGTTGAGTACCAAAAAAACAGTTCAAATTTTAAAAGAGAAATTCAACAAACACTTGATGTGGCTATTGATAATTATTTTATAGAAGTTTCCAAGCAAAAAAATATTACCTTAATTATTCCGGCAGATTCTATTGAAAAAGTACCGAACTTATCTATTGAAGAGAAGATTTTAGGAACTATTTCTTCAAATAACATTTCAGTTTTCAAAGGTGATAAACCGGGTAACGTTACCTCTTCAAAGGTTGTTACAACGATAAAAATATCCATAAACAAGGATTCCATCAATCTTAGAAAGCTAAAGAGTCTTTTGAACAATGAATTGGACAGGAAAGAATATGATTTTTCTTATACTTTAAAGTACTATAAAAAAGACACCGTTTTTGCAACCCATCACAGAGGTTCTGCCTTTTCAAACCATTTTACCGCTACCGGCAAATCTACTTATTTAAAAGACGGCGAAGCCATTAAAATTTTATTTCCTAATAAGGTCAATATTATTCTTAGAAAAAGTCTTTTTGGTATTTTTCTGTCGCTTTTTTTAATGGGAATTATTCTGTTCACTTTATTCTACTTGTTACGGGTAGTTCGGCAACAAAAACAACTTTCAGAAATAAAAAATGATTTGATAAGCAATATAACCCACGAGTTCAAAACGCCAATCGCCACCATTGGAGCGGCTTTGGAAAGCATTCGGTATTTTAACGATGCCAACGATTCTGAAAAAACCAATAGATATATAGGTTATTCGAATCAGCAATTGGAAAATTTAGGAAAAATGGTAGATCAGCTTATGGATACTGCTCTTTTGGATACCAAAGATTGGCCTCTGAATAGGCAAACTACAAATTTGAAGGATTGGGTAACCATCATAGTTGAAAATTACAAGTTGAATACCGAGGGAAAGAACATTGTGTTTGAGTTCTCCGAAGTTATGGAAAATCAAGCTTTTATAGACACTTTTCATTTAGGAAATGCTTTGGGATGCTTGCTCGACAATGCTATAAAATATGGAGGGGAGGAGATAGAAATAACGGTTAGGAACAGTAAAAAAGAAGGATTGGTTATAGCTGTAAGTGATAACGGAAAAAACCTTAATAAGGAGCAGGCTTTAAAAGTTTTCGATAAATTTTATCGTGTTCCGCAAGGCAACCTTCACGATATAAAAGGCTACGGAATTGGTTTGTACCACGTTAAAAAAATAGCCGAAAAACATCACGGGGTGTCAAAAATATTTTTAAAGAATAACAAAACAATATTTACTATTTCAATACCTAATGAATAATAAAACCACAGTATTATTGGCAGAAGACGAAACTTCTCTTGGCCAAATTATAAAAGAAAGCCTTGAAACACGAGATTTTGAGGTTCAACTTTGCCATAATGGGCAAGAAGCATATCAATGGTATCGCGACAAACATCCTGCAATATTAGTTTTGGATGTAATGATGCCCAAAAAGGACGGATTTGCTCTAGCTCAACAAATAAGGGAAACAGATACGGAAACGCCCATAATTTTCCTGACGGCAAAATCGCAATCTCATGATGTTGTTACAGGTTTTAATTCGGGAGGCAATGATTACCTAAAAAAACCTTTTAGTATTGAGGAACTTATTGTGCGAATTAAAAACCTGTTGAACAATAGACAAAATACTTCTGAGGAGAAAAAGGATATTGTTCTAGGGAATTATAAGTTCAATCCCAACAAGCAAACACTAAAGTATAAAGAAGATAATAAGGAAAATCTTACCAGTAGGGAAAATCTACTCTTGTTGCATTTGACACAGCATAAAAATAAAGTTGTGGAGCGTTCTTCTGTATTAAAACAATTGTGGGGCAATAACGACTTTTACTCGGCCCGAAGTATGGATGTGTTTATCAGTAAGTTAAGAAAAAGGTTGTCTAAGGATAAATCTATTGAGATTCTAAATATTAGAGGGGTAGGCTATAAATTGATCGAGTGAAGCATTAAATGTTAGAACCTGTATTTTAAATTAAAAAGAGCGTAAGCCGGTAATAAAGTAATACGTTTTTTATAGGATATAAAAGAGTTTATTTGCTGAACAAGGTATTCTTCTTCATTAAATAAATTATTGAAGTACGCGCTTGCAGACCATCTACTTTTTTTGGGTTCATAAGTAATGCTTGCGTTTAAAAAAGTGTAATTGTGATTTTCTATTAAATAGAGCTCATTATTTATCTTAGCTTTTAGCGATTCAGAAATTTTAATATCGAAGTCCAAAAAGGCTTTTTTAGATTTAAAAGAACTCAGCTCCCCATCAACTTTTGAAGATGAAAATTTATAAGAAGCACCTGCTGAAAAATTAAACCAGTTGTTAAAATATGAACTTGCAGAAAAAGTATAGTTTCCCGAATAATTTTTAAGGTTGAAAATTTCCCTTCCGTTGACGGAAAGTGGAGATTGTATAAAACTCTGGTTAGTTTCCCATTTGGTGGCTATTTTTAGTTTACTAAAATAATTGGTGAGACTGGCATTGGCTAATGTATTGTTTCCTGCGTGGTGAGGTAGCAAATCATTGAACACAAAGTTGTGATTTATAGAGGTGTTGGTTACGTAGCCAGAGGGCGTAATGGTGTGCAATACAGAACTGTTAATGGAAAACCCTTTAATATCGTTGTATAAACTGTAATTGAATGAAAAAATGGAACTTCTCAATTTTGTAATTTCACTGGTTCCTTTTGTGAAATTTTGATATGAGTTCAACGCAAAATCAGAAAGGAGCATTTGCGCTTTTGGCAAATCTTCTTTGTAATTGTAACCTATCCTAATAACTCCAATATTTTTTAGTTTCTGCCTAAAAGTTATCGATGCATTTTTAAGTAAATAATCATTTTTATTTAACCAATTTTGGGTGAAAGCAATGCTGCCTCTTATGTAATTATCCTGTTTTAGTTTATATTTTAAAGCATTGGATGCCGAAACAAAATTATTATCGATTTTCAGGTTATTTGTATATCCTTCAAAATCATTTTGATTTTCGGTAAAAAGTCTGCTTGAAACATTTTCATTTTCAAAATGGGCTTGAAGCTTCAACTGGTTTTCCCATTTTCTTCTTTTGGTAAACAAGGTGCTTTGCAAACCGTAATAATTAAACCTGTCTTCAACATCTTGAAAAAGGAATTCGGAATTTTCTGTTTCTAACAAATCATTCAGAATCGGGTATTCAATTTTTGAATTTTCAAATGAATTGCCATAGCCCACATAAAGGTAATTGTACAACGCAGTATTGCTTGTTAAAAGGTATGTATGTTCGAAATGGTTGTAAAATGTTTCTGAAAAAGCATCGTTTTCTTGCAATACATTTGTATTCCCCAGCATTATCCCATTAAATGCTTTATGCGGATTACGGTTGTATTTAATTAAATTGGTTATGTAATTTTTTGCGTTGGGAATATATTTTAGTTCTAATTCTGCAGCACCAAACTTGTTATTATTTTGATAGTTGCTTGTTTCTGAAAATGTCGTGGCGTTGTTCCCTATATTATATTGAGTTACGGCTTCATAATCTTGTTCGGTTTTATCATAAACAAAATTTGCAGAACCCCTAACTGCAAACCTGTCGTGAATTTTTGATGATAACCCAAGTGAATGAAGCATTGACGTATTGAAAATGCTTTTACTTGTAAAAATATTGTTTTCTTGCTCGTCAATGGAAAAAACCGAAAACGGTTTCTTCTCTATTTGTTGAAACATTTGTGATAAATCAATCACTATTTCATCGTTGCTCAATAGGTTCACCGCTTTATCTCCTTTGTTGTTGATGTTACTAAATTCCAGAAGTTTTATCCGTTTTTTCAGTAAGCCCAATGATATTGCGCCTTGATAACGATTTTTAAATCCATAGCCCATCGAAACATTGCCAAACCAAATATTTTTAAAATCATTTTTTAATTTCAGGTTTATAGCTGTTTTTTCAGAATTCAACAGGCTTTTGAAAATGGGATTTTCTTCATAATGGTCTAAAATCTGGACTTCTTCTAGGACTTTAGCATCCAAATTTTTAGATATAATTTTGTAATTTTTATCCAGAATGTTTTCTCCTTCTACCAATAGGTTTTCTATAGGCTTTCCGTGGGCTTTTATGGTACCATCTGGCAAAACTTCTATACCTGGCAACCGCTTTAAAACATCTTCCACTGTTTGTTCTGTCTTTGTGGTGTATTGCGAAACTCTGATAAAAGTAGTGTCTGCGTTTATCTTTATTTTTTGGTGCATTTCCAGTACAACTTCATTTAAGGATTCCATATGCCCCTCCATTTTAAAGTTGATATTGTGAGTTGGATTGTTTATCTCAACTTTGCTTTTAATTGTGGCAAATCCCAAACTTGAAATTTCCAACCATAATTGGAAGTTGTTGGTTTGCAATTCTAACAGATAATGCCCTTTTTCATTACTATAAGTGTAGCCTAAAATATTATTAGCTTGGTTTTTAACTATCACAAGTGCACTTTCAATAGGTTGAAGTTGATAATTGGTTATTGAACCCGAAACAATGATGTCTTGACCCAAAATCCGGAAAGAAACTAAAAGGAATATAAGAAAGAGAGTAGGTTTCATTGAGGCATCTTGTAAAAAATGAAACCCCATTTGTATATGGGGTTCGGAAAAACTTAAAATAATCGTAATTTATTTGAAAAGTTCTACACTTAATGATTCAATACCCCCTGTATTAACGGTTACATCGCCACCCATTTGTTTTGCAATCAATATGGCCTTGGTTTTGTTTCTTTCCGCGATTTTTTTTAGCAATTCTTTGTATTCATCAATGGTAATCCAATTGTATTTACTGTCTTCTTTTGCCTTTGTAATTGGCCCTACTACTAGTTTTTGTGATACAGGGTATTCTAGCGATTTGAAATAAAGGTACATTTCCTTTTTCTCATCATAGGCTTCAAGTATAAGACCTGGAAGGCCCTGTAGTTTCCACGGTCCGTAAGGCAAGGGTATTTTTGTAGTGTACCAAGCGGTATAGGTTTTTCCCCTAAAAGCTCCTGTAGCTTTATAACAGGTAAGTCCGGCAAGGGTTTTGGTTTCAGATCCTAATTTCCAGTTGATATTCTCCCTTTTTTCACGGCCGTAAACGGGCTCTTTATATTTTTTGTTCCACCAAAGGCTGTCTTTTTGACGATTATAATACACCTGCTTGCCCTGTGGTAATGTATGTTTGCCAAGATATACTTGGGTAGTCCCATTTACTTCCTTGGTTTGTTCCTTTTCCAATTTAGATAGATTTTCGAGCGAATCTTTTGCGGTTACATAGTAAGAAGCCGCCTTGTCAAAAATTAAATAAGCATTAAAGTCAAGTCCGGAAGGTCCACCTTTTCCCGGGCTTTCTATATGTCCGTAATAAACAATGCCCTGATTCTGGGCACTACATATACTGGTTAATGTAACAAAGAAGAAAATTATAAAAAATTTCATAATGCTGTGATTGTTTTTAATTTAATAAAAACCCGTCTCGGGTAACCCGAGACGGGTAGATAATTTAGCTGCACAAAGCGTAGGCGATACCTATAAGTTGTGAAGTACTGCAAGAATCACAACTAACATTGTATGAAGAACCATCTTCACAATTGACAACAATCTCAGCCTTTAGAACATCATCTTCTACTTTTACCGTAAAAGTCTCTGCAATGTTTTGGATTGTTTCTACTTTTGCTTCATTAAGCTTTGAGACTTCTTTTCCATTTGAGGCAAAAGCTCCAATAGACATAAGTCAGAACACTGAAAGAAAAACTAAATTTTTCATGGATAAAAATTTTTTGGTTTATATATTTCAAATGAAAGCTTATAAAACCCTAAAAACAGTTAATTAGTGTTGTTTTGTGTTAAGAAGTGTTAACATAAAGAAAAAGAAAGTATTAAGAGTACGTTAAGTCATAATTTTCCAATTCTGTTTTTGAGCGTGGGAAAGCAGGCTCTTTCTTTGCTGTTTTTCGTAAAAAAAATAGATACGCACTCATTAAAATATAAATTACAGAGAAACTGAAAGCAAATCTTTTCCTAACTCGTGAATGGCTTTTTCGATTTGTTTTGCCCGTTGTTCTGAAGCATTTGCTTTACCGGTAGCGTACTGTCTCATTAAGGAAGGATTAATCCCTGCCTTTTTTGCTATAGCTGAAATTTTTATTGGTAAAAGTTTGAAAAAAGAAGGAATGTCTAAATTATATTCGAATTCTTTCATATTCTTAACTTCCTCCAGCCAATCTTCATTGAATTCCCCGGCTACTTCCAGATAATCCTCATAAGCTTGTTTTAAGTTGATCTTTAGATCTTCCAAAGTGTTTCCATAAGCAGAAACTCCACCGGGGATATTTTGTGTACTTCCCCAATATGTGCCATCTTCTGCTTTCTCTACGTAAACTTTTATCGCCTCTTTCATCATTTTCATTTCTATTAATTGAATTGTTTCAATCCAGCCTGTTTTAAAATTGAACTATAAGCCCCTTTAGGAATGTCCCTTTTTAGGATGTGGTACTGTCACAATTCCCTTTTTAACCAGATGCTTAAAGTGGTGATGACTTCCTTTTATTCTAACCAAAAACCACCCGTCTTTTTCAATTGATTTTATCAGAGTATCCGATTTCATTCATTAAAATTATAACAAAAAGGTTACATAACAAAATTGTTATACTTAATTTTTAAAAATATAATTTGGAAGAAAAATCAGAACGACATCTTAAACGAGCTATAACAAGTTTCACGGAAAAAAGTAAAAAATAAAGAACCGCTTTGAGACTCAGAGAAATAAAATATTGAATTTTTGAATTTTAAATTCCTTTTACTCCGCCTTGATTACGATCGGCATCTTGAACGCGCTTGAAACCGGGATTCCGCGTTTGATTGCGGGGTAAAT
>JAENXB010000017.1 GCA_016649785.1 Flavobacteriaceae bacterium | reverse complement strand
CCTTTACCGGCGTATCTATTGTGAATCCAACTCCCATTACCGGGATGTTAAAACTATGTGCTTCTACCATATTAATAATTAGTAAGATTATTATTTCTTTTTCCTATGCAAAGATAGTTATCTTTTATAGTGGTTAACAAATTTTATCTATAATGATTTTAAATAAAGAGTATTTTCTCAAATGATTTTCAAATAAAAAAGATAGTTTTTAAATCAAAGTTTATCTTTGACTTAGCTATTTTTCTCATAGTTGGCAAAGGAACGAAGTGAAAAATGAGTTATCAGCTAATGGGCAAAACTATATTATTTCCTAAACTATATAATGTTAAAGTGACAATATATAGGCCAAAAATGATATCTATCACCTCTATCAAAGCTCAAAACTATTTATAAATTTGTTTTCTGATATATTTAACCAAAACAATAAACCTTGAATTCAATACTCAAATCAGATTTTCTTATAATTGGTTCTGGAATTGCCGGGCTAAGCTATGCTTTTAAGGTTGCGGAACATTTCAGGCTTAAAAACGAAAAAATTTCCATAACCATTATCACCAAAGCAAATGAGGAGGAAGGGAACACAAAATATGCGCAAGGTGGAATTGCTGCCGTGATGAAATCTACCGATTCTTTTGAAAATCACATTAAGGACACCTTGGTTGCCGGGGATGGTCTGTGCGATGAAAGTGTGGTTAGAATTGTGGTTGAAGAGGCGCCAGAACGAATCCAGGAGTTAATTGCATGGGGAACAAATTTTGATAAAAACCAGCAGGGAGAATATGATCTGGCAAAAGAAGGAGGACATTCAGACAGCCGAATTTTGCATTATAAAGATTTTACAGGGAACGAAATAGAGCGGGCTTTAATACATCAAGTAGAAGATCATCCATTTATAACTGTTCTGGACCACCATTTTGCCATAGATTTGATTACACAACACCATTTGGGAATTACGATAAATAGGAAAACACCAGATAAGAAATGTTTTGGGGCGTATGTTTTAAACCGTAAAACAAATAAAATTCAAACCTTTCTCGCTAAAACAACCATGCTCGCCACGGGTGGAATTGGTCAGGTTTACAAAAATACAACCAACCCAACAGTGGCAACAGGAGATGGAATCGCAATGGCATACCGGGCAAAGGCCTTGATTGAAAATATGGAATTTGTGCAATTTCATCCCACTGCTTTATATAATCTTTCTGATAATCCTGCCTTTTTGATTTCCGAAGCGGTTAGAGGGGCAGGAGGTATTCTGAGAAATCGCGATAACTATGCTTTCATGCAGGATTATGACGAGCGAAAAGATCTTGCGCCACGGGATATTGTTGCCCGATCTATAGATGCCGAAATGAAAAAACACGGCGATCTGCATGTTTTTTTGGATGCCACGCAAATTGATCAGGAAAAATTACAAACCCACTTCCCAACGATTTATAATAAATGCTTGTCTATAGGAATAGATATCACTAAAAATTACATTCCGGTGGTTCCCGCCGCTCACTATTTGTGCGGTGGTATTAAAGTAGATGAGAATGCCAGAACTTCAATTGTCAATTTATACGCTTCAGGGGAATGTTCTGCAACAGGTTTACATGGAGCAAACAGATTGGCTTCAAATTCATTGCTGGAGGCGTTAGTGTTCTCCCATCGTGCATACCTTAAAGGAGTGGAAGATATTTATAAAATTGGATATCAACAGAATGTGCCTGATTGGAATGATGAAGGAACAACTATACCCAATGAACAAATTTTAGTAAATCATACCAAAGCAGAATTACAAAGCATTTTGAGTGATTATGTTGGTATTGTGAGAACTGACTTGAGGTTAAAAAGAGCATTGTCACGTTTAAAATTAATTTACGAAGAATCCGAAGAACTTTACAAAAAATCGAAACTAACGGTTTCTATTTGCGAATTAAGAAACTTACGGGGTATTGCTTATCTCATAACCAGAGCAGCAATTGAAAGAAAACAGAACATTGGGCTTCATTTTAATTCAAACAATAAAAATTTAAAGTTTAAAGGAACTGCAAATACCTGATGAAATTACTTGAATTCAACCTTTAAACGCAACTTTTAGATTTATTAGGTAATGCTTAATTTTTGAAAACAGGAAAGGAAATAAATCCGATAGGTTTTTCAAAACTTCCCGGATTTTTTTTTAATATCCGGCAGAATCAAAGATATAATTTTCAGATGTTCAACTATTAAGAATCAGATCGATCTTCAAATTTTGTAGGGGATAAAAATATTTTAACATCGGATAGAGTTAATTTTGAAGACAACCGATAAAATTGTATATTTGTTGAATGTGGAGAATAGATGTGACATATAGGAAGGAATTACAAACTACTTTTGATAGATTGTACGAGAAAAAAGCGATGCTGCAAAACAGCAGGCCATTGCCAAATATCGCTTTGCAAAAAATCAGGGAAGCCTTATCTATAGAATGGACTTACAATTCCAATAGTATAGAAGGCAATAGCCTTACTTTAAGGGAAACACAAATGGTATTGCAGGAAGGTATCACCATAAAAGGAAAATCGCTTCGGGAACATTTTGAAGCTAAAAACCATGAGACGGCTTTAAATTTTTTATATAAACTTATAGATGAAAATCATTTGCTCAGTAGTAAAGATGTTCTATCACTGCATGAGTTGGTTTTAAGAAGTATTGAAGACGATTTTGCAGGAAGGTTAAGAAATGCAGGGGTGCGTATTGCCGGGGCAAATTTCCTGCCTCCAAATACTCAAAAAGTTTCAGGCTTATTAGATGAATTAATTCAATTTGTAAACACAAACACTTTAGGACTTAACGATATTGAATTGGCTACAGTTTTTCACCATAAATTTGTCTGGATTCATCCATTTTTTGACGGGAATGGCAGAACGGTTCGTTTGGCCATGAATTTATTGCTCATGAGAAAAGGTTTTCCGCCGGCAATCATTTTAAAAAATGACAGAAAAAAATATTATGATGCTTTAAACTCTGCCAATAAAGGCAATTATTCAAAATTGGCCTTATTGATGTCACAGGCATTAGAGAGAACCTTAAATATTTATCTTCAGGCACTCCCGGATAGCGATCTTGGTTACACCGAGATCTCAAGTCTTGTGGAAGAAGAAGAATTGCCTTACGGGCAGGAATACATCAGTTTGTTAGCCAGACAGGGTAAAATAGATGCCTACAAAGAAGGTCGGAACTGGCTCACAACAAAAGAAGCTGTTGAAGATTATGTTAAAAACAGGAAGAGAAAACGTTAGAAAATGCGCGGGCATTTTTTAAGGGATAAGGTCTCACAGGTATTTAAAACCTGTGAGACCTTATGATATAATTTTGAAATTTGATAAAATTAAAACTGGGTGACACAAATTCTATTTAACCGATTGAAACTTTAACAATCAAAACTTTCTGCTTAATGAATGAAAGTGCCTAAGAGCAAATATGATGTCAGTTCAAAAATTTTGTGCGCTCCAAATTTACCTGGTCTGATTTCATCTCGTACATCTGTAACAATTGTTACTGCAATAAGTGACCTAAATATGTATTTTTGCCTTTTTAAAATTTATAGGTATTGGAAAAGTATTTAAAAATTATACAGGATTCATTTACCGGGTATTTTAATTACCTGGTTCAGGAAATCACAAATCCCTCGTGGACCAATTATTTTTATTGGCTCATCGTCTTGTCGTTGCTGGTTTGGATTGTGGAGATCATCATTCCCTGGCGAAAAGATCAGAAGATCTTCCGAAAGGGGTTTTGGCTGGATTCCTTTTATATTTTGTTTAATTTCTTCCTGTTTTCACTTATTGGCTATAATGCGATCTCAAATGTAGGAGTAGAATTATTCAAAGATTTTTTGCAGCTATTCGGAATTGAAAATATCGTGGCTTTTAAATTGGAAAGTTTCCCGGTTTGGTCACAGTTGCTGATAATGTTGGTGATCGCCGATTTCATTCAATGGAACATTCACCGGCAGTTGCATTACAGGCCCTGGCTGTGGGAATTTCACAAAGTTCATCACAGCGTAAAGGAAATGGGGTTTGCTGCCCAGTTCAGGTTTCATTTTATGGAAACTATTGTGTATAAAACCGTTCAGTATATTCCGCTGGCAATGATAGGTTTCGGGATCCAGGAATTCATTGTGGTCCATATGTTCGCCGTTTTTGTAGGTCATCTAAATCACGCCAATGTGGGTTGGAATTACGGAATTTTCAGATATATTTTTAACAATCCGAGAATGCATATTTGGCATCATTCCAAGAAATTACCTGAAGCGCATCCCTACGGAATGAATTTCGGTTTAACTCTGAGCATTTGGGATTATTTATTCAGAACGGCTTATATTCCGCAGAACGGAAAAAATATAGAAATTGGATTTGAAGGAGATGAAGATTTTCCCCAGGATTTTGGGAATCAATTGATGTTTCCATTCAAAAAAAGTAAAAATCAACAAAAAAAACTAAGTTTAACAAAAACGTAGAAAATGAAAATAAAACAATTTAAGGATGGCCCGTTGGCGCATTATTCCTATGCAATTGTGAGTGAAGGTAAGATGGCACTTGTTGATCCATCCAGAAACCCAATGCAATATTATATATATGCTGAAGAGCAAAACGCAAAAATAACAGCGGTTTTCGAAACGCATCCGCATGCCGATTTTGTGAGCAGTCACCTGCAAATTAGCGAGCAAACCGGGGCTGATATTTATGTGAGTAAATTATTGGGAGCAGATTATAAGCATATCCCTTTTGATGACGGCGATTCCATTAAAATGGGGAAGATCACATTCAAAGCAATAAATACTCCCGGACATTCTCCGGACAGCATTACAATAGTTGCGGAGGATACAAAGAAAACCATCTTATTTACCGGAGACACCCTGTTTATTGGCGATGTGGGGCGGCCCGATTTACGCGAAAATGTTGGGAATATGAAGGCCAAACGGGTAGAGTTGGCAAAAGATATGTACCATACAATGCAAAATAAATTTAATCACTTGCCGGATGAAGCCCTGGTATATCCTGCTCACGGTGCCGGCTCACTTTGCGGAAAAAATATGAGTGCAGATTCTTCCAGCACCCTGGGAAATGAACGGATGGGAAATTGGGCATTTAAAAAACAAACTGAAGCCAAATTTTTGGAAAACATATTGGAAGATCAACCGATAATTCCATCCTATTTTGGTTTTAATGTGGATATAAATAAGCACGGGGCCGAAAATGTGCAGAAATCAAAAGGGGCAGTTAATTTGAAACTATTTGTCGACAAATTAGAAGCAGGGGTTTCCATAGTAGATACCCGTGATGGAAATATTTATAAAAATGGCCATTTCCCTAATAGTGTTAATATCATGGCCAGATCTGATAAAGATGATTTTGAAACCTGGCTGGGAGTTTTAGTAGAGCCTGAAGAAGCTTTTTATTTGGTAGTGAATAGTGTTAATGATATGGAATATGTCCTGGAAAGGACAGCCAAAATAGGATATGAAAAACAGATAAAAGCAATTGTTACCTTATCTGATAAAGTTTCTGTTTCTTCAGATAAACTGGATCTGAAACACTTTAAAAAAAATCTTGAAGATTATACCATTGTAGATATCCGAAGTAAAAACGAGGTTGCCAGCGCGAAGATCTTTGAAAATGCGCTGTCATTTCCTTTAAATGAATTAAGGGACAATGCCGATAAAATACCTGCAGACAAACCAATTGTGGTACATTGTGCCGCCGGTTTCCGTTCAGCAGCCGGGAGCAGTATTTTGGAAAACAAATTTAAAAATACCAGGGTTTATGATTTAAGCAATGCGATTGAAAAGTTCAAATAATTTCATCCGGTAATTCTAAAGTAGCTTTTACAATTTAATTAGGCCTGACAGGTTTTTTATAAGCTGTCAGGTCTTTGGTTTTTCCCCAATTTCTTAATTAAATCTTCTAAAAGCACCCATATTTTTATATATTTACGACATTCACAGAAAACCAGGTTTTTAAACAAGATTTTATGGATAAAAAATATAAAGTAAAAGTGAATGATGCTTTTGAATATGAATTTTCCGAAGCCCAAATTGATACTCTGGATATTCAGGAAGTTTCCTCTACGGAATTCCATGTTTTAAAAGAAAATCATTCTTTTAAAACTGAAATAATCGCCACGAATTTCCTTAAAAAAAGCTATACCGTAAAAATAAATTCAAACATTTACGAAATTGATATTTCTAATCAATTAGATCTATTGATCGAGGAAATGGGCTTGTCTTTAGGTTCCGCTCAAATATTGAATGATATTAAGGCGCCAATGCCGGGATTGATCTTAGATGTACTGGTTGAGGTAGGAGATACAGTTAAAGAAGGCGATTACCTATTGGTGTTGGAAGCAATGAAAATGGAAAATACGTTGACAGCCCTGGGAGATGGAGTTGTGAAATCGGTATCGGTTACAAAAGGGGAGAAGGTTGAGAAAAATCAAATGTTAATTGAAATGGAATAAATTCAGATGCAGGATACAGTTGTTAGTTTCCAATTTTTTAGAATTAAATGCTAACCGGCAATTGTTATATGCGTCAAATGTATAGATATCATTAAAATGAAAAAAATATTAATAGCCAATCGCGGTGAGATTGCCTTACGGGTGATGAAAACGGCCCAGAAAATGGGCATAAAAACGGTAGCGGTTTTTTCTACGGCCGACCGGAATTCCCCACATGTGAAATTTGCCGATGAAGCGGTTTGTATTGGAGAAGCTCCATCCAACGAATCCTATTTGTTGGGAAGCAAAATTATTCGGGTTGCAAAAGAGTTGAACGTTGATGCAATCCATCCCGGGTATGGTTTTTTGAGCGAAAATGCCGATTTTGCCGAAGAAGCGGAAAAAAACGGGATCGTTTTTATTGGTCCACGGTCCAGGGCAATCCGGATTATGGGAAGTAAATTAGCCGCTAAAGATGCCGTAAAAAAATACGATATTCCAATGGTTCCCGGAATTGACGAAGCCATTACCGATGTTGAAAAAGCAAAAATTATCGCTGTTGAGATCGGGTATCCTATTTTGATCAAAGCATCCGCCGGTGGTGGGGGAAAAGGAATGCGCGTTGTAGAAAAGGAAAAAGATCTGGAAGACCAAATGAAACGAGCCATCAGTGAGGCGGAATCTGCTTTTGGGGATGGATCGGTTTTTATTGAAAAGTATATTAGTTCCCCAAGGCATATCGAGATTCAGGTTCTTGCCGATACCCACGGAAATGTGGTGTCTCTTTTTGAGCGGGAATGCAGTATTCAGCGCCGGCATCAAAAGGTGATAGAAGAAGCGCCTTCAGTAGTTTTAACCGAGGGGATCCGTAAAAAAATGGGGGAAGCCGCTATTAAAGTTGCTAAAGCCTGTGATTATGTGGGAGTAGGAACGGTTGAATTTTTAATGGATGCCAATAAAAATTTCTACTTTCTGGAGATGAATACCCGTTTACAGGTGGAACATCCCGTTACTGAGTTTATTACAGGCTTAGACCTGGTAGAACAGCAAATAAAAGTGGCGAGGGGTGAAAAACTGGCTTTTTCCCAGGACGATATAAAAATTAACGGACATGCGGTAGAATTGAGGATCTATGCCGAAGATCCTATGGCAGATTTTATGCCGAGTGTTGGCACATTGGAGCGCTATCAAATCCCGGTTGGTGAAGGAATTCGCGTGGATGACGGATTTGAGGAAGGAATGGAAATACCCATCTATTACGATCCGATGCTGGCTAAGCTCATCACATATGCAAAGACAAGGGAGGAAGCAATTCAGTTGATGATCAAGGCAATAGATAATTATGAAATAAAAGGGGTGATGACCACACTTCCGTTTGGGAAATTCGTGTTTGAACACGAAGCTTTCAGAAGTGGAAATTTTGACACCCATTTTGTGAAGAATTACTATTCAGCTGAAAAATTAAAATCAAAAATTGAAGAAGAGGCAAATTTAGCCGCTTTAATCGCATTGAAATTATATCTGAAAGATCAGGAATTACTTCGATTACCAATAAATTAAAATTGTCAGCTGGCTTGTCAAAAAAGGGTATTTATAAATATATCCAGGCAAGTTCAACAAGACGAACAATATTTTTTTGAGAAAAATTATGAGCCAAAACATTGAGAAATTAAAAGATAAAATTGCCCAGGCCCATTTGGGTGGCGGTGAAAAACGGATCGCCAAACAACACGGAAAAAAGAAATTGACCGCCCGCGAGCGGTTGAATTATTTGTTGGATGAAGGCTCGTTTGAAGAGATCGGGATTTTGGTAACCCACCGGACCACCCATTTTGGGATGGAAAAGGAAATTTATTATGGGGATGGGGTAGTAACGGGTTATGGCACCATTAATGGCCGGTTGATCTATGTCTTTGCACAGGATTTTACGGTTTTTGGAGGAGCATTATCTGAAACCAATGCCGAAAAAATTTGCAAAGTAATGGATCACGCGATGACAGTCGGCGCACCCATTATTGGATTAAACGATTCCGGTGGCGCAAGGATCCAGGAAGGCGTTCGCTCTTTGGGTGGATATGCAGATATTTTCTATCGCAATGTTCAGGCATCAGGGGTGATTCCTCAAATTTCGGCCATTATGGGACCTTGTGCCGGGGGAGCGGTATATTCTCCTGCAATGACAGATTTTACACTGATGGTGCAGGATACCAGTTATATGTTTGTGACCGGCCCCAGCGTGGTAAAAACAGTGACGAATGAAGAAGTTACTTCTGAAGAATTGGGAGGGGCAAGCACACATTCTACCAAATCTGGCGTAACGCATATTACTTCTTTAAACGATATTTCCTGTTTGGAAGACATCAAGAAACTGATGAGCTATCTTCCGCAGAACAATAAGGAAACAACAGCAAAATTGCCCTATATTTTGGGTGATGAGATCCGTGATTCCCTGGAAACCATAATTCCGGACAGTTCCAACAAACCATACGATATGCACGGGGTGATAAAGGGAATTATAGATGAAACTTCCTTTTTTGAGATCCATAAAAACTACGCCGAGAATATCATTGTTGGTTTTGCCAGATTGGGAGGAAGAAGTATAGGAATTGTTGCCAACCAGCCTATGAGCCTAGCCGGGGTATTGGATGTTAGTTCCTCTAAAAAAGCCGCACGCTTTACGCGGTTTTGCGATTGCTTTAATATTCCGCTACTTGTTTTGGTGGATGTACCCGGTTTTCTTCCCGGAACCGATCAGGAATGGAACGGAATTATCCTTCACGGCGCAAAATTATTATACGCATTGAGCGAAGCAACTGTGCCGAGAGTTACTGTAATTACCCGAAAAGCTTATGGTGGAGCTTACGATGTGATGAATTCCAAACATATTGGCGCCGACTTGAATTTCGCCTGGCCAACTGCTGAAATTGCCGTTATGGGTGCCAAGGGAGCCAGTGAGATTATTTTCAAAAAAGAAATACAGGAAGCGGCTAATCCCGAGGTAAAACTTTCGGAAAAAGAAGCAGAATATGCCGAGAAATTCGCAACTCCTTTTGAGGCCGCACAACGCGGATTTATTGATGAGGTGATAATGCCGAAGGATACAAGACGAAAACTCCTGAAAGCTTTTAGTATGCTTGAAAATAAAAGTGTAGTAAGAGCAGACAGGAAACACGGGAATATTCCATTATAAAAAATTATCAGTAAAAAATTTTATGATTGAATCAGATTGGTTTAAACCGGTTAATTCATATTAGCCGATTTTTATAATAATATCCGTAAATAAATTCCCGCCATACTAATTTCGTTTAAAAAATGGGTTTATTTGCGAAAGACTTCATTTAACCAATAAACATATTTCTTAAAATTCGGGATTACTTTCAGAATGCATGGGGTTGTATGCTTTTCTTTTAAAAATATATTTTCCCAAAAGAGGTTAAAAGTTTGATAAACTCATTTTATACTGTGATTTTTGCATTCATTTTTTTATGGGTTGATAATTCATCTCAAATAGAATCAACTAAAAATTTTAGAATTTATGAAATGAGCATAACGGAAACTTGATGCAAACACCAATGAAGATATGCGAATTACTCCCGATAGCTATCGGGGGACCAATAAAAACAATAAGGATCTACCTATGAAATTTATTTTTGAACCCTGGCCCTGGTATGTGGCTGGCCCGCTGATCGCTTTAATAATGTTCCTGTTAATTTTTGTAGGAAAACAATTTGGGATGTCGTCAAACTTAAGGACGATATGTACCTTATGCTGGGCCGATAGAAAGGCCGATTATTTCGATTTTAACTGGAAAAGTCAACGTTGGAATCTCGTAGTTGCCGTTGGTGCCGTAATTGGAGGTTTTATTGGGGCTCATTTGTTGAGCAATGGATCTGCGGTTGCTATAAATCCGGATACCATTTCAATTTTGAAAGGTTTAGGCTTTCAAAGTGCGGGAGGATCTTATCTCCCTGATGAATTATTTGGTTTGGACGCCCTCACGGATATTAAATCTCTCGCGATTTTATTAATTGGGGGTATTCTTATTGGTTTTGGAGCAAGATATGCTGCCGGTTGCACCTCCGGACACGCGATTTCAGGCTTGAGCAATTTGCAGTTACCCTCGCTTATAGCGGTAATTGGGTTTTTTATAGGCGGATTGTTTATGGTACATGTATTATTTCCTTTAATATTTTAAAATGAAAAGAACACTAAGTTATTTTTTTATAGGCATCTTTTTTGGAATTGTAATGTACAAATCTGAAGCAGCTTCCTGGTTTCGGATCTATGAGATGTTCCAGTTCCAGTCTTTTCATATGTACGGGATAATCGGATCGGCATTAATTATTGGAATAATTGGAGTTCAGTTAATCAAAAGAAATAAACTGAAATCCTTCTTTGGGGAACCTATTCAGATTGTACCAAAGGAAAAAGGGATCTGGCAATATTTGTACGGCGGGATTGTATTTGGTTTAGGTTGGGCCCTTGCAGGAGCATGTCCAGGACCGATTTACACATTAATTGGAGCTGGGTATGTGTCATTATTGGTGGTTTTAGCGGGAGCATTGCTGGGAACTTTTATTTATGGATTACTTCAGAAAAAATTACCGCATTAAATACAGCATTCAATAAACCTCAAATCTCTGAAATTTAGGTATTTTGAAGTTTGAATTATTTATCTTCAGAAGAAAGATAAAATGAAGGAAGGGAAATTTTAAACTTTACCACAACCAGTCTTATGCTAATTACGATAAGGGAAGTTACTATATAAATTATTTCCCTTTCCACACCAAGTTCGTGTAGAATAATGAATACAAGTCCCCCGATCAAACAGGCAGTGGCGTAAATTTCTTTTCGGAAAATAACGGGGATCTCATTACATAAAATATCGCGGATCACACCCCCAAAGGTACCGGTCATCACTCCCAACGCAATAGAAATTATTGGGTCCAGGTTATTTCGAATCCCTGTTTCTACTCCAATAATTGTAAATATTCCAAGCCCGATGGTATCAAAAAGGAAGAGCGATGTCTTTAAATAATTGATTTTTTTTCTGAAAATGATAGCCAGAATGGTTACGATCCCAATGAGATATATGTAAATAATATTTTCCATCCAGGTCACAGGGGTACTGCCTATCAAAATATCCCGAACTGTTCCACCGCCAATTCCTGTAACAAATGCGATAATAAAAATACCAAAGACATCAAGCTTCCGGTTCATGGCAGACAAGGCTCCGGAAATTGCAAAAGCAGCGGTGCCAAGTATTTCGAGAATATTGAAGAGGTTTATTTCCATTTTAATCTGCAAAGGTACTTTTTCTCGCATTAGATTAAAATTAACGCGGAAGTTTTTAGATATAGGAATATAACTTAATACTTTCAGATACTCTTGTATTTTCACTAAAGGCCAAATTTAAATAAATAACATAAACACTAAGTTTTTTAGCTAAAGTTGTTATTTTTACCAAACGAAAATACACTTGAAATGACCGATAAAGTTGAAAGAATAAAATGTTTGATAATAGGCTCCGGGCCTGCTGGATATTCCGCTGCCATTTATGCAGCCCGTGCCGATATGAAACCCGTGATGTATACCGGAATGGAACCCGGAGGACAACTAACCACCACTACAGAAGTTGATAATTTTCCTGGATATCCTGATGGGATCGATGGACCAACAATGATGGTAGATTTGCAAAAACAAGCCGAACGCTTTGGAACACAAGTGAGATTTGGAATGATTACAGAGGTTACGTTTAGCAAAAAAGTAGGCGGAATTCACAAAGCCTGTATAGATAATTCTACCTGGGTTGAAGCCGAAACCGTAATTATTTCTACCGGTGCTACGGCTAAATATTTGGGTTTGCCAAGCGAACAACGCCTTAGAGGTGGTGGAGTTTCTGCCTGTGCAGTTTGTGATGGTTTTTTCTATAAAGGTCAGGACGTTGCAATTGTTGGCGCCGGAGATACTGCAGCCGAGGAAGCTACATATCTTGCCAATATATGTAACAAAGTTACCATGTTGGTTAGAAGTGATAAAATGCGGGCATCTAAAGCCATGCAACACCGTGTGGCTAAAACAAAAAATATAGATTTGCGCTTTAATACGGAAATTGAAGAAGTTTTGGGAGACCAGGTTGTTGAAGGCATTAAAATGATAAATAAGAAAACCGGGATAAAAGAGGATATCGAAATTACAGGTTTATTTATCGCGATCGGACATAAACCCAATACCGAAATTTTTAAAGGTGAGTTGGATATGGATGAAATGGGTTATTTAATTACTAAAGGAAAGACTACAAAAACGAACCTTCCCGGGGTATTTGCCGCAGGAGATGTTCAGGATAAGGAATACCGTCAGGCAGTTACTGCCGCCGGAACCGGCTGTATGGCAGCATTGGATGCAGAGCGCTATTTAACTATGGTAAAAGAGAAACAAGAAAAAGAAATAAAGGTTTAACTAAATGGAAAGGAATAGTTTTAAAGAAATGAAATTGAAACTTAACTGAAAATTTTTAAGCTTAAGTGCAAATTTTATTGGAAAGAATAAAAACAAAAAAGTCCCGATTACGGGACTTTTTTGTTTTTATAAGACTCTCAATTAATCATCTATTTTCACCTTTTTCTTTACATCGCCATCCTCATCGATTTTGATCTTAATCTTTTCATCATCGGTTTTAATCTTGATTTTATCACCGTCGTCTTTTACCTTCATTTCAGTATTCATATCATCAACTCCCTCCTTTGATTCAGTAGTTTCCCTACAAGAAATCAGCATAATACTAATAGTCATTAAAAACAACACAGATTTAAAAAATCGTTTCATAATTATTGGGTTTTATTGGTTAATTAAATTAAAGGTAGCTTAATTTTAACCATATAAACTTAGTTTAACATAAAAACTAGATTTATGTTAAACGGTTCCGCCATCGAGATTTTTAGGACAAACTATTATTTGATGGGATTCGAAAAGATTTGAGACATTCCCTTTCTTCACAATATTTTCGTTTCCATCCAAATTTAATCCGGTTAGCGCACAAAATATACTTATTAATGCGGCTATGAGAATTTTAGTTAGAGCGATCATAGTTAATTATTTTGGATATCTATCCCGTCTTTATCGATCCGTATTTTATTGGTACCGTCTTTATTGATATTTATGCCTTTTCCATTGATACGAATTTTCACATGATCTGTAGAATCTCCTCCTTCAAAATCGATGGTACCATCAAACTCATCTTCATTATCCCAGGAATCTTCACTGTCGCTATTCATTTGATCTATGGGACAATTCTCGCAGGAGGTGCTGTTTTCATTTATTTTCAGGTAATTTCCTTCTTGTCCATAATTTAAAATATTGCCGTAAAAATCGGAAGAATGATGAAAATCTTCGATGTTTTTATCGGGATAAATGGTGGAACCTATAGGTAAATAGAGAATTACCCTAACATCCTGATCTCTGTATTTGTTTTTTAAATCGGAAGTTAAAAATGCATCCAGGTACAATTTATTGTTAGCGAACTTGGTGCTATAATTGATATTTTCAGCCCTGGTCCGGGCATCCTTAGAATCACTGCCCTCTGCCGATTTAACAATTTCAATTCTGCCAATGGAATCCCTGGTAGATTTTACTACCAATCTAACATTGGTAGAATACATGATCTTGCGGTCATTTTCATCGTATTTTATTTTTACATCACTTTTATAGATGTTTGAAGAATAACGCGGATCAGACTGCATTGCCAAATAAAGTGTATCCTGGGCTATGACCGGTAAAACTTCGGTGATTATTACCTCACCATCAAAAGCACGCTGGGTAGCCTGTTGGATACCAATTACGGCCAAACCTATTACAGATAGCAACCAGAGACCTAATAGCACTAATTTGGCCGGGGTTCCCAAGGATTTTAATTTATTTACCAGGATCTTTAACCCCAAAATAAAGAGGAAAAAGAAAGGGATGCCTACCGCAAAAAAGGTAAGTAATGAAATTAACCAAAGTGGGGACCCAATTGCAGCCATTTCAATATAATCTGTCCAGGGAGCATCAAATAATCCAAAAATCCCCACGGTAAATAGCCCAATAAACAACCCGATGAGAGTGGTACCGGCAATAAGCAGTAGCAAAACCCCGATTAGTTTTACAAAAATATTAAGAAAAAAAAGTATAACTGCCCCAATTCCTGTAGCCGCTGATGTTGCTCCGGACTTTGCCTGTTTTCCGAATTTTTCATAATTTACGTTTTTCATTTTTCCTGCTACATCCTCAAATCCTTCCCTTATTTTTTTCTCGATATTCGTTATATTCACTGCTTCCCCACGCATGGAAAGTTTGTCGGCGGTTGTTTTTGCTTCAGGGACAAAGATCCATAGCGCAATATAAATAAGTATAAACGCGCCACTGGAAGCAATGGTAAGGATGAACCAAAGTAATCTTACCCAAAGCGCCTCGATGCCTAAATAATATCCTAAACCAGAGGAAACCCCACCTATGTAGGAATGTTCTGTATCCCTGAACAATTGTTTTCCTGAAGTTTGTGAATGTGAATAGTGAGGTTGATCCTCAAATATTTCTTCGTCAACCATATAATCTTCAGGTTGACCCATAATTGTAATAATTTCATCAACCTCCTTGTTACCGATCACCTGCCGTTCATCTTTGATCTTTTCAGCAAATAACTCGGCAATCCTGGCTTCAATATCTGCTATAATCTCATCCTGACCTTGGGTATTGGCTAAAGAGCGTTTAATCGCATCAATATAATGTTGCAATTTGGCATAAGCATCTTCATCAATATGAAAGAAAATGCCGGCAAGGTTTATATTTACTGTCTTATTCATGATTCTTGTTTTTTTGTGTAGTTACTAAAGTTACAGCGGTTTGCAAATCATTCCAGGTGTGAGTGAGTTCTTTTAAAAATTCCTTTCCGGTATCAGTCAACCCATAATACTTTCGCGGTGGTCCACCGGTGGATTCTTCCCAACGATAATTGAGCAATCCTTCATTTTTTAACCGGGTTAGCAGTGGGTAAATTGTTCCCTCTACCACCAGTAGTTTTGCGTTTTTAAGGGTGTCAAGAATTTCGGCGACATACGCATCTTTGTCTCTCAAGATAGAAAGTATGCAGTATTCAAGCACGCCTTTACGCATTTGGGCCTTGGTGTTTTCTATCTTCATTGCCTTTGATTTTGAGTGTTGTTAAACTGTTCATTTTTTGATTGATTATTTCCAACGCTGGTTGGAGTGAAGAAATTGATGCTCAAGGGATATTTGTATAAATGACCTTCTCTCGCTTTAATTGTTGCAGTTATTACCGATATAATATCCAGGATTAATAATGCCAGTAACAAAAGGCCTATAAATCCAATATACAGCAGGATGGGAATTGCACTTGCAAAATTACCTATACTGATGAATTCTTCTGAAATGGAGAATGGTTCGTGCAGACTAAGTTCAATTCCCAAAAAAACGATTCCTGCGGTTCCAATGCATACCAACATTATAAAATAGAGAAATATGCTTATTTGAAAATTAATGGCTTGCTTTCCGTGTTCGTCCACAAAGGGATCCTGCTTTTTTGCTGTCCAGAGAATAAGCGGAAAAATAAAATTTCCGAACGGAATAAAAAACTTTGAAAATGTGGACAGATGTATTAAAGCAGCCATCGTTTTATCCGGATTTGTGGTTTGATTATTCATGACGAATTGATTTTCTTATGCAAATATATATCTTAAAGAAGGTATTATGCAAAACAAAGTACTATAATTTTTATCTGAACCTGAAAATTTAACATTTCGTTATGTTTAAAATTTTGAATACTTTTAGGAAAAACAAAGATCAAATATGAAAATCTCACCAGGAAAGTTCAATTCATTTCTATTTTTAAAATTACCAAGCGCCTGGATTTGCGGGGTTAGGGTACAACAAATTGACAATCAGCGTTGTGAGACAAGCGTAAAACACCGATGGATCAATCAAAATCCGTTTAACTCCATGTATTTTGCGGTACAGGCAATGGCTGCCGAATTGAGTACAGGAGCTATGGTTATTGGGCATATACAAGAAAGCGGTAGAAAAATTTCCATGTTAGTGGCCCAAAATAAAGCTGTTTTTTCAAAAAAGGCTACAGGAAAGATCAGTTTTGTATGCGATAATGGACAGTTGGTTTCCGAAGCGATTTCAAAAACAATTGAAACCGGAGAAGGCCAAACTTTTTGGATGAAATCTGTTGGGATCAATGAGGATGGGGTGGAAGTCTCTGTTTTTGATTTTGAATGGACGGTTAAATTAAAATCGAAATAAATAAAAGAGATTGTATTGTTTTACCGAAAAGTTGCGTTAATAACTTGAATCAAAATTGGTTTAAATGAAAAGAGATAGATTTAGATAGTGTTAAATTTAAATATTTAGGGGTTTGATCTTTAAATATTGAGTACATTTAAAGAGCAATATAAATTTTCCTGCCTATTGATTTATCTCTACTCTTTCAAACGATTTTAAAAACAACCTAAATACGTATCAAATTATGGCGAGAGCAATGTTTGAATACACCAAAACAATACTGTATAAAGTAAGTTTTGATGCGGTACTTTTCTGTAAGGAAGTGAAAAAAGCAATTCAAAGGTTATTACCTCATGAAATTGAGGAATTAAAAATCTGGATTATTTCGCTTACAAGACAGAATCCGGAATTAAATTCATGTCTAATATATTTAAACTAAAATAAAAGCGGCTTAACGGCCGCTTTTATTTTTTGGTTTTACTGTGGTTAAGCGGACTGATTATTTTCACATTTTGAAAAGTGATCGCTCCTTTAATAACCCCTGCAATGGAGCTTCTCAGAGCTTCAATGATCTGCATTTTCAGTTCGCTTTTATTAAAGATCAAACTAACTTCCCTAGCCGGGACAGGATCCTTGAACATCCTTAAATTTTTCTTTTGGGTTTCATTTAGGTCCAGTGTGTGCAAATAAGGCAACAGTGTCATTCCCAGACCTTCATTAGACAATTTTATAAGGGTTTCAAAACTGCCGCTTTCCAGTTGAAAATGATCTCCATCATAATTTCTGGAAGCTTTGCACAAATTGATAATTCCATTCTTAAAGCAATGTCCGTCTTCCAGAAGTAACATATCGTCTATATCCAGGTCCTCAACCTCTATTTTGTCGTTTTTCGCCAATCGGTGGTTCTCTGGGATATAGGGAACAAAAGGTTCATAATACAACACCTGTTCTTTAATATCTTCCAACTCCAACGGGGTAGCCGCAATTGCCGCATCCAAATGCCCATCTTTTAGGCGTTCTATAATTGTATTGGTGTTAAGCTCTTCAATTTTAAGCTTTACCTTGGGATATTTTTTTATAAAATTGTTGAGGAACATTGGCAACAAAGTAGGCATAATGGTAGGAATTACTCCCAACCTAAAAGTGCCCCCAATAAAACCTTTTTGCTGATCTACGATATCCTGAATACGGTCGCTCTCGGCAACAATATTCCTGGCCTGGTTAACTATTTTTCGACCGGTTTCGGTCAACTGTATTGGTTTTTTGCTTCTGTCAAAAATCAAAATATCCAATTCGTCTTCCAGTTTTTGGATTTGCATGCTCAAGGTGGGCTGAGTAACAAAAACTTTTTGTGCTGCTTTTGTGAAATTTTGATGTTCGGCAACTGCCAATACATATTTTAACTGGGTAATTGTCATAAAATAGATTTTGAACTCTTACAAAAGTATTGATATTTTCTATTTAAAGTTCACTTTTATTTTAATTTACCTATTGTTTAACGGATGAGTCCGATATTGAACTTCAATGGAGATCCCGTAACTTCAAATTTTGCATCATTCCATTGAGGCGGACCACTTGGATCCATTTTATTATTTGACACCCCATAGGACTCTATCGGCCTTCCGGTAGGCTCAAAATCCATTTGACCATTGCCGTTTTTATCGTGAAAACAGGAAATGGCATAGGTTCCCGGAGTTATGCCTTCAAAAGTAATTCTTGCGGTACCGTTCACAATTTCACTTTTGGCATTAAACTTTGGTTTGGCTTTCATAAACGTCATTTCGGTATAAAGTCCGTATAAAACAGCACCTTCATTAGAGTCTAAATTTTCAACAGTGACGGTGATTGTTGAGGTATTATTTGTTTGAGCCTGGAATTGCTGTGCCAAAAACAGGGAGATAAATATGGCTATTGTTTTCATAATTGTCTGGTTTAATGTCATTTCAATATTTTTTCAAAGATAACAATCTTTAAGTTACCACCCTGCCAGGGTTCTGTTGGTTCACAACTTTGTCAAGCGAGAAAATGTCGATATTTAACAAGAATTATCTATCTTTAAATTGAAGAATCAGAATTAACTTAATCAAAGATGAAAACAGAGGTTTTATCCCCGGGCAATTACTATCATATCTATAATCGGGGAAATAACGGAGAACCTTTATTTTTTGAAGAGGAAAATTATATTTACTTTTTAAAACTTTATGATAAGTATATTTCACCTATTGCCGAAACTTATGCGTGGTGTTTAATGAAAAATCATTTTCATTTTTTAGTTTATCTGAAAAGTGAGGAAGAAATTGATATTTCTCAACTTACGTATAAAACATCAACCCAACCCAAGATTGTTTCAGCTTCCAGGCAGTTTTCACATTGTTTTAATTCTTACGCTCAGACTATCAATAAAAAGTATAACCGAACAGGAAGTCTTTTTGAAAAAAGCCTGGAACGTAAACGTGTAGAAAGCGAAAAATATTTTTTAAAACTCATCTATTATATCCATAATAATCCTGTACATCACGGAGTTTCTTCCAGTATATCGAATTACAGGTGGTCTTCCTATAAAAGCTTTTTATTAACAAACCCCACCAGGTTAAAAAGAACAGAAGTTCTGGATATTTTTGACGGTTTGGAAAATTTCATTTTTTATCATAATTATAATCAAAATTTGGAAGAAATAAACAGGATGTTATTTGAATAGTTTTTTTTAGAACTTGCCAATTAAGACCTGTTTTCCTTCGCTGAAACCCTGCCAGGGTAAAACTCCCACCCTGCCAGGGTAAAAAACAACCCTGGCAGGGTGGGAGTTTTTACAACAATCCCCGCGCTTTAATTTCCAGATATTTGTTGATGGTATTGATGCTGAGGTCTTCGGGGCGGGTGAGCAGGGTTTGGATACCGTTTTGCTGTAATTTTTTTGCCATCAGTCTTTTTTCAAAGGCAAATTCTTCGGCAATAGTTTGATGCGCAATTTCAGAAATCGACTTCATTTTATTCTGAATAACCTTATCCAGTTCGGTATTTTCAAAGAAAATGATCACCACAACATGTTTTTTGGAAAGGGCCATTAAAAAAGGAAGTTCCCGTTCTAAGGCGTTCATGTGTTCAAAATTTGTGTAGATCATTAGCAAACTTCGCTGTTTTATCTGGCGTTTCACCACGGAATATAACAATCCGAAATCTGTATCCAAAAACCCGGTTTTGATATTATAAAGGCTTTCCAGCAATTTCTGCAAATGCGTTTTATTTGAACTTGCCGGAACCAGGCTTCCGGTCTGGTTGGAAAATGAGAGCATTCCCACTTTATCTTTTTTCTTTAAAGCCACATTTGAAAAAGCAAGGCAACTATTTATTGAATAATCCAGCAAACTTAAACCGTTAAACGGCATTTTCATTACCCGCCCGGTATCGATAAGGGAATAAACAGGTTGTGCTTTTTCGTCCTGAAACTGGTTCACCATTAAATTGGCGTGTTTTGCGGTGGCTTTCCAATTGATACTTCGGGTATCATCACCGGGAACATATTCTTTAATTTGCTCAAATTCCTGGGTATGGCCAATGCGACGGATCCTTTTTAAACCAAATTGCCGGAGTTTATTGTCTATAGCCAGAAAATCATATTGTTTCATTTGAATAAATGAAGGATAAACCTTTACGCTTTGATCTTCATCAAAGATCCTGCGTTTTTTGACTAATTTTAAGCTGGTGGAAACATACAGGTTTAATTTCCCAAATTGATATTCTCCCCGTTTGACGGGGCGGACTGAGTATTCAAATTTCGACTTTTCCCTGGCCGGAATTTCTATTTTTTTGAAAAAATCCCGCTTTTGAAACTGAATGGGAAGTTCATCGATTATTTCGATAAAAACTTTAAAATTATACCCGTTTTGAAGTTGAATTGTAATGGGGTTTTGATCGGAATTTGAAAGTTTTTCCGGAAGTATCCGCCTGGCAGCCATTCCTTTTTTTGAAAAGAGGATGATGGCATCCAAAAATGTAAATAGCAGAAGCAATACGGCTAAAATCCACGCAAGAGCATATAATGGAGGAATCCAATAGGAAAACAGGAAGATCACGGCGATTGCAAAAATCGCCACAAAAAACCTCAGTTGAAAATAAATTGATTTAAAAAACCTGCTCACTTATCTTGGAATTTCTATGGTATTGGCGATGAGATCTATAACATCTTCCTGGGTAAGCCCTTCCATCTCCCTTTCCGGAGAGAGAATTACCCGGTGCGCCAATACAGGCACCAATACTTTTTTAATGTCTTCTGGAATCACAAAATCCCGTCCCTGGATGGCAGCCATGGCTTTTGAGGCATTCATCACCGCAATTGATGCGCGGGGAGAGGCGCCAAGATATAAATGCGGATGGTTTCTTGTTTTGATAACGAGTTGTGCGATATAATTCAGCAGTTTTTCCTCCACCAATACTTTCTGGATCTGGATTTGTAATTCCTGAAGTTTCACGGGGGTTAAAACCGGTGTGATATCAGCATCGGCCTTAGCGCCTTTTCTTTGATGATGCGATTGAAGGATCTGGATCTCCTCTTCCGGTTTTGGGTAATCTACCTTAATTTTAAATAAAAACCGATCCAGTTGTGCCTCCGGCAAAGCATAGGTTCCTTCCTGATCTATTGGGTTTTGTGTTGCCAGCACCATAAATGGCGGTTTCATGGGATATCTTGTTCCATCTATGGTGATCTGTCGTTCTTCCATCACCTCAAAAAGCGCGGCCTGGGTTTTTGCCGGTGCGCGGTTAATTTCATCTATTAGTACGATATTGGAAAAAATAGGGCCGGCCTTAAATTCAAATTCTGTTGTTTTTGGATTTAATACTGAAGTTCCCAAAACATCGCTCGGCATTAGATCCGGGGTGAATTGAATTCGGCTGAAATCGGTTTTTAGGGTTTTTGCGAAAAGTTTTGCGGTTAAGGTCTTTGCTACCCCGGGAACTCCTTCAATTAAAACGTGGCCGTTTGCCAAAAATGCGGTAATTAGAAGTTCTATAAAATTTTCCTGGCCAATAATAACTTTTGCCAATTGGGATTTTAAATCGGTTACGGCGATTTGTAAATCTTCCAGCGGAATGCGGTTATTAAAGTTTATTTCAGGGTTTTCGGAAGTTTCGTTATTCATCATTCAGGTTGTTTAAAAGATTGAATTACATCGTTTAACTGCTGCAATTCATTTTTTGTGATCTCAGGTTTATTTGAAAGCTTATTTGTTTTTTTGAAAAGGGCATCGGTCTCCGGGATACTGTGATCGCTCTTTGCAGCAATTTCTTTATAAAATGTTTCATTTTGTAAAGAAGTGTCAATTCTGTACCGGGTTCTAATATAATCATAAAAATGATGTATTTTTTTTAGGGCAAGGGCTTTATATTGCTTTTGTTCCAAATATAGATCGGCAATAGTTCCTGAATATTCATAGGTTTGATT
>JAENXB010000197.1 GCA_016649785.1 Flavobacteriaceae bacterium | reverse complement strand
TCACTCCAGGGAGCATGTCCTGAAATATACCACCTGGCACCTAAGCCCATAGTGTGCAATACAAACAGCAATAAAACTGAAATGGCACTTATTTTAATGAGGATCCGTATAAATTTGCTATCCTTAAAAATTTGCGATATCACAAGAATAAGCATTATCACTCCGGCAAGCATATACCACAGGTACAAACTCCTGAAAATATCATATTTATTATAAGCTATTTCAGCATCAATTTTACTTTCTGATGGGATCACCTCTGCTCCAAATTTCTTCTGAAAACCATGGATGCTTTGCAATAACTCATTAGATTGGGTATAATCGCCGGATGTTGATGCTTCGCGCAAAGTATTCATGTATAAAGGCAATATTTGCCGGGCATATAAGGAATCTACTCCTTTAAAACCAACTTTAGGAACATCCCGGTAGGCAACCCATTTATTATTTTGGTCTCCCGGAATAGGGAAAATACGAAGCATTTTTCCCTGTAAAGCATTGAACAGCAAATTTACCTTTCTGTCTGTTTCTATAAAATCCTTTTGAAATTGATCTGGCACAGCTGCCTGATATGTTTTTTCCAAATAAGGCGTCAATTTATACCCACCGGTATTGTCGAAGAAATCGGTCATGGCGAGGTATTTTTGATCTACACTCACTCCGGTAATATGCCGTATGCTGTCGTTATTGGGCTTTACGTAAATTATCGGCACATTGTACCACAAGGCTGGATTTCCGGTCATGGAGACCAGGATCTGATCTGAATTTAAACCTTCATAAGATGTTTTTTTACTCAGTTTCCGTATCAGTTCTGAGGCAAAGGTATTTGCGGGTTTCATCCGGCCCCCGGCATCCTGGATAACCAGTTTTCCAAATTTTGCCGCATGTTCCGGGTTTATTACATTCGCGTTCAAAATTGAATCGATCTCCGATTTTTTGGAATTTTGATGATTGTGCTCCTGTTGATCAACCTGTGCAAATCCGGTTCCTGTTAACATCAGAATGGTCAGGAACGTGATTAATTTCGCTTTTTTAGCTTTCACTTCATCAAGTTTTACTTTTAATTTTCCAAAACGGCTTCCTTTATCAAACAAGATGAGCATTAATCCTAAATACAATAAGGTATATCCAATATAGGTGATCCAGGTTCCCCAATAATCGTGATTTACAGAAAGAATGGTCCCTTTTTCATCAGGATCAAAAGAAGCCTGAAAAAATCTGTAACCTTCCAGATCCAAAACGTGGTTCATAAAAATTTCATAAGGCCAGGTTTTTCCGTTTTCTTCAATAATTTCAACTTTACTTTTAAAGGAAGCATAACTTGGGGAAGGATTGCTTTCGGTTCCGGGATATTTTTCTGCGACAAAATCGTTGAGTTTTATTGAAAAAGGCAATTTCTTGACTTTAGACCCATAGGCCAAATGAAAATCCAAACCACCCACCTGAAGATCTTTTGGTGGATTTATGATCCCTTTCCCACCAAGCATATTTATAATTTTAGATTCCCCTCCGGTTGTAACTTTTAAAGAAACAGCATTTGGTTGTCCCTGAGATTTTTCTCCTGTGGGCATAACATCAAACACCCCGCGAATCATAGGTTTCGGGACTACAAATTGAGTTCCTTCCATGGTGTATAATGATCTCAGCATAAAAGGTTGCAAACTATCGGTAGTGACTTCCCCCTCTAATTTATCAGCCATTCGCATAAAATTCCCCTTAAAGGGTGTGGATATTTTATAGGTTGCATCCGCTTCATTTACGCTAAAATTAATAGCTCCTTCAGTGGGAGCATTAAGCGCAAAAAGTATATTGTGTATATTGGTAACCTCTCCTTCTTTTAAATAGTAATCATGCCGGCTTCCATCGCCTGCCTCAACTATTTTCAGATAATTTTCACCATTATCACTCGGAACTATTCCCTCTTTAGCTCCGTTAATAAAATTAATTACCTCAATACTAACAGGTTGCTTGTTATAATCGGTATTGATGGTAAAATCGTTTTCTGTTTCAGGTGCAAAAAGCACCGGTTCTTCAACCAGTCTTCTAAGGGGTTCTCCATCTATTTCTCCATCTATATAAGCCGTAAGAAAGGTTTGGTCAGAAATAAAAGTATTGGAAACAGCTCCTTCCCTAATTGGCATTATTCCCTCATAACTAATATATCTGGTTACAAAAGCACCAATTAAAATAAGAAGAAAAGAAAGGTGAATTAAAAGAGACGACCATTTTTCCCTTTTATGAAGTTTATATCGATAAATATTTCCTGCAAAGTTTATTACAAAAAACAGCATGATCCCCTCAAACCACCAGGTATTATAAATTAAAACACGAGCTGTTTCAATGGTATAAAAACTTTCTATGAAAGTTCCCAAGGCCATTGCAATTGCGAAGACAATGAACAAGACTGCCATAATTCGGGTAGAGAATAGGACAGACGCTATTTTATTTTGCATTTAAGATTATTTTAAAGTGGAACAAATTTAACAAAAATTAAGTATTTACCATTAAAATACAGAATTCAATTCCCTGAAACAAATGTTAATTTAAAACGTATAATTTATGGTAATTTAGCCAAATGATCAGCATAGTACTTTTTGGCACTGGAAATTTAGCCACACATTTGTTTAAAGCTTTATTAAAAGCCGAAAAATTTAAGGTGGTACAGGTGTATAACCACAAACCCGAAAGCCTTGATTTTTTTAAAGAAAAAACGAATACAACGACCAATTTAGCAGAAGTAGTTCCGGCCGATATTTATTTAGTTGCTCTTAAGGACGATGTAATCCCTGTACTTGCAAAAAAATTGATTTATAAAAACGCTTTGGTAGTACACACTTCCGGGGCAACCCCGATGAGCGTTTATAGCAATTTTGAAAAATTTGGCGTGTTCTATCCACTGCAAACCTTTTCCAAAAACAAAACCGTGGATTTCAAAAATATCCCGATTTGTATTGAGGCCAATAATGAAGTTGATCTGCAAATTTTGGAACAGCTTGCACTGGAAATTACTATCAAGGTGTACAAAATTTCCTCCGAACAGCGAAAAGTATTGCATGTGGCCGCAGTATTTGTCAGTAATTTTGTGAATTATTTATATACTGAAGGGCAGGAAATTTGCACGAGAAATAAAATTCCTTTTGAAATTTTACACCCGTTAATTTTGGAAACAGCATCCAAAATTATTGATCTTAGCCCAAAAGAAGCGCAAACAGGTCCTGCAAAGCGAAATGATCTGGAAGTAATCAATTCACATCTGGAACTATTAAATGAAGAACAACAAAAAATATATAAAATATTAACCGGATCAATTCAAAACCTCCATGGAAAAGAATTATAAAGAATATTTAAATCAAATCAACACTTTTGTTTTTGATGTTGATGGTGTATTAACTGATGGCACTATTCAGGTAAACACAAAAGGTGAATTATTGCGTACCATGAATATGAGGGATGGCTTTGCTTTAAAAGCTGCCCAACAAAAAGGTTACACAATATGTATTATCTCTGGGGGAACAAATGAAGGGGTTCGATCCCGGTTGAGAAATTTGGGCCTTACAAATATATTCCTTGGAGTACAGGATAAAGTGGAACAGCTGGATGAATTTCTGGATATTTATGGCCTGAAAGCGGAAAATGTGCTTTATATGGGAGATGACATCCCCGATCTATATGTTATGAAACTGGTGGGAATGCCTTGTTGTCCTCAGGATGCTGCAGCAGAAATAAAGGAAATAAGCAGATATGTTTCTCATAAAAAAGGCGGAAAAGGTTGTGTGCGCGATGTAATTGAGCAGGTTTTAAAAGTGCAGGGAAAATGGCTGAATAACGACATTATAGAATGAATTGGTTTATCTTGATAATAGCGGGTTTATTTGAGGTGGGATTTGCATTTTGCCTGGGGAAAGCCAAATTTTCTACCGGAACAACCTCCAACTTCTGGATGTTTGGCTTTTTAATTTCGCTTTCCATAAGCATGATCTTATTGTATAAAGCTACCCAAAGCCTTCCTATTGGAACTGCTTATGCGGTTTGGACCGGAATTGGCGCTGTGGGAACCGTCTTGCTGGGGATCCTGGTTTTTAAAGAGCCTGTTTATTTCTGGAGATTATTCTTTTTATCAACACTCATTATTTCCCTGGTAGGATTAAAATTTGTATCCAACTAATTTCAATTTTTCCTTTTATGTCCATAGCCTTGCTCAAATTGGTAAGATATCAAAATTTATTGCTGATAATTGCTACCCAATACCTCATTAAATACGCTTTATTTGAAAGTTTTGGGATCGCGGTTACCCTGAGTGATTTTAGTTTCTTTTTGTTGTGCTTTTCCACTGTATGCATCGCTGCTGCGGGCAATATAATCAACGATGTGTATGATGTAGAAACCGATAGGATCAACAAAACAAAAAAGCAGATCGTCGGAACAACAATTTCGGTAAAAGCGGCACAAACCGGTTATATGATCCTGACTATTATTGGAGTTGGAATTGGATTTTACCTTTCAAATTTAATCGGAAAGCCGGGATTCTCGGCAATATTTATAATTATTTCGGCACTTTTATATTTGTATGCCACCTATCTCAAACAATTGCTTATTATAGGTAATTTAATTATCAGCAGTTTGGTTGCAATGGTCATAATAATTGTGGGTTTATTCGATTTGTTCCCTGCCATAACTTCTGCCAATCAACTCACCCAATCTATAATGTTCTCCATTTTACTGGATTACGCTTTATTCGCATTTTTGCTGAATTGGTTGCGGGAAATGGTAAAAGATCAGATAGATATAACAGGAGATTATAATACCGGCAGGAATTCCCTTCCCATCGCAATTGGAGCAGAACGCGCCAATAAGGTCATTTTTCTGGTGGGAATCATTCCACTTACATTAGTTATATTCTATATTTACGATTATCTCTTTGAAAATTTATATTCGGTACTTTATGCACTTTTGTTTGTTGTTGCGCCGATGCTTTATTTTTTGATCAATCTGATTTCCGCAAAAACAAAAGCTCAATATTCAAATTTAAGTGCGCTTTTAAAAATAATAATGGTCTTTGGACTATTATCAATAGGACTTTTTCAATTTATATTAATCTAAGCTATGCTGAGAGAAAAATTAAAAAACCACCGGATAATTTTAGCTTCCGGTTCCCCGAGAAGACATCAGTTTCTAAAAGATCTGGAAATCCCTTTTATAGTTGAACACAAATCTATAAAGGAAGAATATCCCGAACATTTAAAAGCTTCAGAAATAACCGATTTTTTATCTGAATTAAAAGCAAAAATTTTTCTGAAGGAATTAAAATCCCAGGAT
>JAENXB010000253.1 GCA_016649785.1 Flavobacteriaceae bacterium | reverse complement strand
GAAGATGCCTATTTGGTTGTAAATCTGGATGAAGATTGCCGCCGCCAGCAATTGGGTGAAGGCTGGTTTCCCACTATTAATGATGTTCCTGAAAAAGCGATCAGCATGTCTATCAATCAGATCATGAAATCGAAAGCCATTATCTGTAGCGTTCCTGATTTACGAAAGGCAGATGCTGTTAAAAAAACTGTAGAAGGTGTTATCTCACCGGCAATACCAGCATCAATTATGCGCCGGCACGAGGCAGCATGGCTTTATCTGGATAAAGATTCAGCCTCGATGTTATCCTAAATGCAAACTGCTTGTTTGACTTTGAAAAAGATAACCACATGTTTTTACATTTTAAAAATGTGAAATGGTTAATTAGAAAATAAAACTGGCGGGCAATTAAATGTTCATCATTCCTAAAAAAAATTAATAACTATAATGAAAATTTGGAAGTTTGGAATTATCGGGGCTGGTCTGATAGCTGATTTTCTTGCAAAAGCCATTCAACACCTGAAAAATGCAAAGCTTATAGGGATTTGCGGTTCCAACCCTGATAAGGATCTTAAATTAGCTAAAAAATACGATTGTAAAAAAATATATACACATGAAAAAAAGAATACTCGTCATTGCAGCCGCTGTTCCGGCTTTATTGTATTTCTTTAGCCGGTGCAATTCCGGGGCGACAGAATTTAATAGTTCTATCTCTAAAGACTCTTCAACGATTTCTGCAGGGGAGGGAACTTTCAACAAAAATTGCAGTGGTTGTCACAACTTCAGGCAGGATGGCATTGGTCCCCAATTGGGAGGGTTAACAACCAGGGTTTCCGCTGATTGGATACAGCATTTTATAAAAAATCCCCAAGAGATGATTTCTTCAGGAGATGAGCGGACCATGGAATTGTCTAATAAACACAAAATAGTGGTGCCGTCACCTTCCTGCAGGGATGCCTGATGGGGAAAGTATTTTAGGTAGCCTTGAAAAAGGTATAAAAGTAATTGTAGAAGATGGTGTCGCAAAACTTCCGGATAGAAGTTCTTTTGCAGGGAGTGTAGCAACAACAGATCGTTTGGTGCGAACAATGAGAGAACTTGGTGAAGTGTCCTTGTTAGATGCTGTCAGAATGATGACTATAACTCCAGCAAATATTATGGGAGTGGCAGACCGGAAAGGTCCCTTAGTTCCAGGGAAAGATGCAGACATATTAATTTTTAATGATAATATTGAAATTATTACTACCATCATACAAGGGAAAGTTATCTATAATAAAAATCAATTAGTTCCTCCTCAATGAGTCCATTCTTAAAGAATGAAAAACTAGTAATTAATCTAAATAAACATGGAAATGAAAGAGATTACACGCGATAATTTAAAGTTAGAATTTTTGAAACCAGATATGGGAAATAAGGTAAACTTTTTTTAATGATACTTATTTTCACTGGCTGTGTTCCCAGTAAGGAGAAAAGTGTTTATATAGTTGAAAAATTTTCAGAACCTATTGAAATAAATAGTGACTGGGAAAAAGAGTCCTGGAAAAATATTCCAGCTCTTCATGTGAATAAACACATGGGAGAAGATCCAGATCATAAACCAAAGGTTCAGGTGAAAGTCGCTTATGATAATGAAGCGATTTACGTAATTTTTAGGGTAGAAGACCAATATGTGAAGTGTATAATGGATCAATATCTAGATCCAGTTTCTAGAGATAGTACTGTAGAATTTTTTTTCACTCCAGGTGATGATATTTCAAAAGGCTATTTTAATTTGGAAGTAAATTGCGGAGGTACGGCTTTGTTCAAATTTCAGAAGGGAGAGGGAAAAGGTTATGAAGAAATTCCAGAATCTGTCTTCGGGGAAATAGATATTGCACATTCTCTTCCACGGATTGTATATCCTGAGATCAAGGACCCTATAACGTGGACGATTGAATACCGGATTCCGGTAAACATTTTATCTCGCTACTATGATGAAGTCGATTTTCCTGCACCAGGAGTGGAATGGAAGGCGAATTTTTACAAAATTGCTGATGACAGCTCCCATCCACATTGGCTTACCTGGTCACATGTTGATCACCCGGAACCACGTTTTCATCTTCCCCAATTCTTCGGGACCTTAAGGTTTAAATAATTCCGATTAATTGTCTGAATGTGATGCAGATCTCTGAAAGAAACCGGAGCAATGATTTTTGTGTAGATGGTGGTTTTTCTTCTTTCGGCAGGGTTTAAAAGAATTTTTTATCAAAATTATTTCCAATTAAACAAGAAATTATGAAGTCTTCAATAAATTATATTTTTCTTTCCATGAGTAGCTTTTTATTTTTCCTTTTAACTGGTTGCGTCTTTGGAGAGAAAGACAAAGAAAACAAATCTGAACAATCTTCTGTGGAGGTCAAAAATTCCATCTCTGTTACTCTTGAACAGATATGGGAAACTGATACCACTTCCTTGGCAACCCCGGAATGTGCCACGTATGACGATCAGAAAAAGGTGTTCTACGTTTCCAATCTGAACCGGGCCAATGAGGTAGATAATGATGGTTACCTTTCGATCGTTAACCCTGATGGGAGCATAAAAGTGGCAAAATGGGTGGAAGGACTTACGTCCCCCTTAGGTAATGCCATTTATAATGGATATTTATTCCAGAACGACAAAGACAATATCTTGAAAATCGATATAGAAAGTGGTGAAATCGTGGAAAGAATCCAGGTAGAAGGGGCCAATGGTCTAAACGGGATGACGATTGATGAAAACGGAAATATATATTCTGCAGATTCCGGGGGAAATAAAATTTTTAAATTAACCCCTGATAAGGAGGTCTCTGTGATCTTTGAAGGCGAAGAATTGAATAGGCCTAATGGAGTCTTGGTTAGGGGTAATGAGCTCCTGACGGTTTCTTCGGGAGGAGGATTTTTATATTCTATTGATCTGGAAAACGGTCAGATCGAAACTTTAGTTGAGGGTATAGGACAGGCTGATGGGATAATCCTTATAGAGGAGGGACATCTTTTGACCTCCAGTTGGAAAGGAGAGGTGTACTTTATCAGCAATGATATGAAAGTACAGAAAATTCTGGATACCCAGGACCAGGAAATAAATGCAGCCGATATAGGATTTATTCCGGAAGAAAATCTTTTAGTGGTTCCCACCTTTCATGACAACAGATTAGTGGCTTACAAAGTAAAGATCAATAAGATTAATTAAAAAGGATGTAACTAAGCAGTATCTAATATTGATTTTTTCTTGCAGGTTTGAAAAAAGGTATAAAACATAGCAATATTCTTTGAGGCCTCATGCGAGCCAGCAAATAAATAATTCTTTCGATAGGTTCTTAGGGTCGGATGGTATTTTCAATAAAGTTATTGTCTCTTTCTACTATGGCACCATCTTTTAGATAATCTAAGCAATCGTTGAACAAGAGGTGACCGAGGATTTGTAATACACAAGCAAAACTTCACATCAACCGTTTCATCAGAAACAAATATATAACTTTGGAAAACGCACAAGGAACTCAGGAAGTAAAAATTGCTTCTTTGGATTTTCACCCCATAGCCAAATGTATTGCCGGGCCAAATTTATTGGCTCAAATAATGATCGATAAATATGTAGACCAGAGCCTGAGGATTTAATAGGCACTACATTGTGGTTATG
>JAENXB010000135.1 GCA_016649785.1 Flavobacteriaceae bacterium | reverse complement strand
AGCAGGATGATGCTTCCCGTGACCCACAATAGAATTTTAAAAAATTTCCTTAGGAACCTTTTCAAGTTTTGAAGTTTTTAATTCTAAAGATAGTAACTTAAAAAAGCAAGCTTGTTAATATTAAGCGAAACAAGGAGCCAAAATTCTAAATAAAACATAAAATCAAGGGAAATGTATATAAAATTCCAGTTTAAATTTTTTGTATTTAGGAATAATTTGGCAAACAGTATTGACAATTCCTTGTCCCGGCATCATTAATTTATGCGATGGCAACTCCTATAATTTTTCCAATCCCGAAAGTTATTCCTGCGGCGGCCAAACCAAAAAGAACCTGGCGCAAACCCGATTTGGTCACCGATCTCCCGGTAATAAGGGTAATAGCGGCTCCAATCAAGAACAATCCAACGGTACTAAAGGCTACGCTTAGGATAAGCGCTTTATTGCCAATAAAAAAGAAAAAGGGAAATACGGGAATAATTGCACCGGTAATAAATAGAAAAAAAGATGCAATAGCGGCTTCCCAGGCTGAACCTTCCAATTCTTCCTGATTAATTCCTAATTCTTCCGTAATAAGAACCTGTTTAGTTTGTTCAGGATCTGCCCAAATTTTTTCTACAGCTTTTTCTGCATCCTCTGCCGAGAATCCTTTTGCCCTGTATAGTAGGATTAATTCCTCTTTTTCTTCCTCCGGATTATTTTCAAGCTCTTCAAACTCCAATTCTATTTGCCTTTCATAGAGTTCCTGTGAACTTTTTACCGAGATCCATTCCCCTAAAGCCATCGAGATGGCTCCAGCTATAAGCCCTGCCAGGCCCGCGATTAGAATTGGGGCACTTTGTGCAGTTGCACCTGCCACGCCCATTACCAAACTCATATTGGAAACCAAACCATCGTTGGCCCCTAAAACAGCCGCCCTTAAAGCGTTTCCGCCAACCGTTCTGTGCCGACCTTCAATTTTGCTTATGTTGCTGCCACTTAAGGATTTTAATGATTTTAAGATTGAAACATGCCTTCCTTCATGACCATCAATGGGCTGCTTGTTTTTGGTCTTATTGGCAATAGTTGCATAAGTCATGCTCTTTTCGGTATCGGAAAGAACACTTAAAATGATATTGGTGCCAAATTTTTCACCCAGCCAGGCAATAGTTTTAGCTCTTCCTGAAGGTTCTCTTATTTTAAAATTGGGATTTGAAAGGAGTATTTTTTCGTAAAACTTTTGAATATGCTTTTTTTCAATGGCAGCCATTTGCCCATAAAATTTTTGAAGTTCGGGATCCTCCAAAAGATTCACCATTTGCTGATACAGATAGGCTGTATCTATTTCTCCCTGTATTGCTTTTTCAAGATCCATTTCTGCTTATAAGTTATATTAATGGCGCATTCTAAACAAAGATTGCACAAATTATCAGGATTCAACCCGGTTAAAAATATTTGTTGAGTTAAAATTTCTTGCCTAAACTGCGTTTAAACAATGGTCGGATCAATGGTCATCTTCATCCTCAATGACATCAGGCTGATTTCCAATATTTGAAGCTTCACGAATTTCTGTATGCCTGATCTCTCCGCCACTATTCCCTACGTAATTTGCTGAGACTAAAGAAGAAATTGCAAGGATAAATACCAGGATATATCCGTATTTAGCTAATCCCAGTTTTTTTATTTGAAGGAACAAGGTAATTAAAGCGGCACCACCTAAAATTAGGGATAAAGTAAAAAATTGTTCAGCATATTCTTCGTGATCGTGAATAAGCGATTCACTGATCCCCGGAATTTTTTCCACGATTTCTTCTGCTCCTTCTCCGGTATAATTGGCGGCAATGGCAGCAAGTGCGCTAAAAATAAAAATACCGAGAGATGTAACCTTTACCTGTTGATTTTTTATCAGATATCCAACAATTAAAACAAGCAGGCCAATTGTAATTCCAACAATTGGAAAATGGTTAAGTATTAAATGTAAATGTGCATCATTCATTATTTCAGGTTTTTATTGGTTCATTATTATTAAAATATCTCAGGCAGATTTGAATCCTTCTAAGTTATAAAATTAATCCTGAATAAATTTGAAGGATACAGCAAATATATTCGCGTTAAAACTGGGGTGCCGGTCTTCTTTATTGGATTCTAAATCCACACTTCTCAACCCAAATTTCCGGATATTAATTTAGTCAAAATGCCGGGATAATTGACTTTGTTTCCGAAGCTCGCCAAGAGAGAAACGCAATCCTGATATTGATTGGGACATAAAGAAAAAATGATGACAATAATAATCTTATCAGTGTTATTATTTGCCTCTTATAATTCCGGGTTTTATGGCTCACACAATTTAGGAAGTGATTTTACTCTTCTTGAAGGAGATAAATTAGAAGACTGGCAATAATTTTTTAATGCAATTTTAGCCATACCTGGCAAGGGTGGTTTTAATGCCGGCAATAAATCAGGAAACGACTACACCTACGATGCCATCAGCAATATGAAAACCGATGCCAACAAAGGGATAACGGCTATTGCCCACAACCATTTAAATTCACCTACTGCACTTGCCTAGCCTGGTGGAACAATTTCGTATATTTACCCCGAAGCTTCGGGACAACAGGGGTAAAACAGCTTAAAGCAGCAGATGCAACAGGGTGTTCGGGAAATTACCCTCCAATTAGACAAAAATATAAAAGTACGTTTATAAGTACTTTTTATTATCTTTGCATTATGGAAACAGTAAACTACACAGACTTTCGTTCGAACCTAAAACATTGGTTTGATAAAGTAGTCAATGATGCAAGCGACATCATCATCAAACGCAATGGCGGCAAAGACCTTGTATTGGTGTCGTTGGACGAGTACAACTCATTGAAGGAGACAACGTATCTTCTAACAGGAAAGAACAGGGATATTTTATTAAACTCTATCAAGGAACTGGAAGCAGGTAAAGGCATTGAAAAAGACTTAACTGAATAATGAAGTTAACTTGGTCTACGACGTCCTGGGATGATTATTTATATTGGCAAAAGGTCGATAAGAAAATAGTAAAACGAATCAACGAACTCATTAAATGCTGTATCCGAACGCCTTTTGAGGGCATAGGGAAACCCGAATCCTTAAAGGGTGATTTACAAGGTTACTGGTCTAGTGTAATAATTATTTAATAAGTTAACTAATTGTTAATGGCTCCCCCGTATATGTCCATTTAAATGGCTTTGCCCTTGTTGTATTATATGTTTTCACATATTCCATTAATTGATCTGCAAGTTGTTCAGATGATTGCCAAACACCACCTTTCACTACATCTTTGGTTAAAATATTAAACCATATTTCCACTTGGTTTAGCCAGGAAGAATATGTTGGTGTAAAATGTAATTGGATTTTTCTCTTCCCTGCTAACCATTGTTTCACGTCTTTATGTTTATGAATTGATAAGTTATCAGCGATTATATGAAGTTTTTTATTACGGTATTTTCTGTCAAGGCTTTTTAAAAATTTTAAGAAATTTTCTGCGTTATTAGATTTTATTGTTTTAGCGGTTACTTCTCCGGTATGAACAGCTAATGCCGCTATTAGCGATACCGTCCCATTTCTTTTATAGGTTGCTGTTTGGCGCCTTGGGTTTCCCGGGCGAAGGGGTAATTCTGGCTGGGTTCTGTCAAGTGCCTGTATTTGGGTCTTTTCATCTACACAAATTACAATAGCATTTTCAGGAGGACTTAAATAGAGACCAATTATATTTATCATTTTTTGTTCAAATTCCGGGTCTCTCGGTTTTCCACACCAATACTCTATTTTATGAGGCTTTAAATCGGCTTGTTTTAGAATTTGGAATACTTTGGATTGGCTTATGCCTATTTCTTTAGCAATCCGCCCCTGTGACCAATTAGTATAACCATCTTCTGGCTTCGTACAGGCCTTTTCAATAACCATAGCCTTTTGTTCAGATGTTATTGTTTTTGGTTTGCCACTACGAGGTGCATCTTTTAAACCCGGTATACCATTCTTACGAAAACGCTGCCGCCATTTATTAACAACAGGTCTGCTTAGCCCCGTTTGTTCGACAATTTCGTCAAGTAGCATCCCTTGATCTGAAAATAATATAATTTCCGCACGCTCAACGTAACGCTTCTCAAGCTTACGCGATCGACTCATGGTAAGCAATTCCACTCTTTGCTCCATGGTTAACTGAATTGGTTTTCCTATCCTTGCCATATGACAAAGATATAATAAAAATAATAGTTAATCAACTTAATAATCGTTACACTAGACGTATAACTTCTGAGCATCGATTGGTCTATAAATACGAATCTGAACAATTGTTAATAGCAGCTTGTCGTTATCACTACGGAAAATAATCCCAACAAAACAAAACCCGGTTTTTGCAGAAAACAACTTTGGTGCATGAAATTATATGCCTTATTTAGAACGTTGGACAACCATTGTAACAATGCCAGAAGATAATATATTAAGGTGACGGCAATATATTGTCATATAAAATTATGTGACAATTGATGTATCAACTTAATAGTCTTTTATCTATTATCTATATTCTTTCGTCTGGTTAATACAAGAAGTTTAGTCCTGAATAAATTTGAAGGATACAGCAAATATGTTTGCATTAAAACTGGTGTTGCGGTCATACCTATTGTATTCCAGATCAATACTTTTCATTCCAAACCTCCAGATGTGGAATTTTGTAAAAATGTCGGTATAATTGACTCCAATCCCATATTGGTTGGCATTGAATTCGGATAGATCATAATCAGAGGTGTAATATTTTTCTGTAGACAGATGTTCATTATAAGGCGCGAAATAATCGGCTTGAGTTTGAGTGTAATAGCGATAGGATGGATAAATAGTGAATCCGTGGCCAACTTTAACAGGCAATTCTATCTTTGCTGTATGTGAATCTATTCCCCAATCATCGGTATAATAGCGATAATGGGTTCGAAGCACTAAAAACTCGTTGATGTAATAATTCAGGTTTGCGCCCAAGGCCAATTTATTCCTGGTATCCGGAAGACGCTCCACATCGTCTGCAAGATGGAATTCCTCAATGAAGGAATCTGCTATATCCTTAAAATAAACCCGTTGAAAAGGCATGGAAAGCAAACCTTCCTGTCTAACAACATCTACCGATATCAAGCCCTGGAATTTTTTGGATAAAATTTGAGAAAAGCTTGCTCCCAAGGCATAGGAATTTCTTTTTTTGTCATTAAACCCCGTGAATTGTGGACTGTAATTGGGATTTCCGGTGATAGTATGTCTGTTTAAGTTGAAATTACCTGAATTGTCACCCCTTAATTCAATTGGGTAGATTAACTTCCAGGTATCAAGAAAGATATTTGTATTGATGGAAATCCCGGTATTTTTTTCATTGAAAAGCCGGGTATAACTTCCGCCAAAACCAATAGAAAAATAATCGTATTCCGTTGCTGCGGAAAGTTTGCCTGTCCATATATTATTCCTGTCGTCAGAACTGTGGGAATAGCTTGCGTTTAAACCTGTCCAAACATCTGCAGAAGAAGCTCCTGAGGAAGCTTGAAAAGGATTTGCGGGATTGTTTCCGTCAAAAGGATTGACATTGCTGGAGGAAGCTGAAGTGTAGGCAGAGATTCCCACATCCATTGTCAATACATCGTCTTCGTTTAATGGCACGGAAACGATGAATGTAGGGGTAATATCTGTTAAATGTTCGTCCCCAATTCCACCGGAAACTGCCGCATTTTCGCCTTCCTGAATATAGTAACTGCTCAAAAATTCTATTTCTGTATTTTCCAGCACCTTTTTCTTGTATGGTTGGGGTGTTTCCTGCTGCTCTTGCTGTGCATAACCGACACCGCCCAAAAATATAAATAGTAGTAGAAAGGAGTAATTTTTTATAATCCTTGCTTTGTTGTAGCTCATACCAGAATGGATTTCTTTTAAATTTAATTTTTTAATTACAACCACAACCACCGCCTGTTTTTCCACCAACCGCTCCGGAAGCCGATTCCCGGTAGGCGTGAAAACTGGTTTTGAACCTTTCTATACTTCGGGGACTTAAAACCATATCGGGGTCACTTAAAGCTACTTTTTCATATTCCTTAACCACGGTACAAGACTGCAAGGCCAAAAGAATGCATGCGATACCAATTATTTTTTTCATCTGTTTTCTAATGTATGTTTCTGTAATTCAGTTCTTTATATAATTATTCTGAATCTGAATAATTGTTTAAAATGATATTTTTGGAGGTGTGTAATTTGTTGTTTTCATCTACCAAAATACATTCTACGCCTTTCAATTGATTAATAAAATCCAAGCCAACATCTAGACCCATCACAAAAACGGAAGTCGCCAAGGCATCAGCTATTTCGGCAGAAGGGCTTAAAATGGTAGCACTTATAATTCCCGTGGTGGGATATCCGGTTCTGGGGTCTATAATGTGGGAATAGCGCACATTGTCAAAGCGCACAAATTTTTCGTAGTTTCCGGAAGTTATTATGGCCGAATTATCTATAGGCAGCCATGAGAAGGCTTTTTCTTTGTTCAGCGGATTGGTAATGGCAACCATCCAGCTTTTTCCATCGGGTTGTTTCCCCCAAGTATTCATATCGCCGGAAGCGTTTATAATTCCAGCTTTTACGTCCTTCTCCATTAAAAGGGTTTTGGTTTTGTCTGCGGCATATCCTTTGCCGATGGCTCCAAAACCTATTTTCATTCCTTCTTTTGTCAGGAATACCGTAGATTTTTCCTTGTTTAACAGGATGTTTTTATAGCCAATATTTTCCACCGATTTTTTAATGGCTTCTTCCGAAGGTTTTTCGATCATTGAACCGTCAAACTTCCAAATTTTGTCCATTGAGGCATAACTGATATCAAATGCGCCATCGGTGAGTTTTGAAATTTTAAGGGCGCGTTCTATCAAATCAAAAAGTTCTTTGTCTACCCGAACTTCCTGAATCCCCGCATTTTTATTTATCGCCGAAGTTTGGGAATTAGGATCCCAGGAGGATATGAGTTTCTCGATCCTGCTTATTTCCGAAATAGCCATTTCAATAAAGACATCAGCTTCCAATTGATTTTCTGCCACAACCGTAATGTCAAAACGGCTTCCCATCAATTTAGTGGTTTTATGGAAAGTTTCCTGGGCCTGAGTAATACTACTGATGGTCAGGAAAAGGGGAATTAAAAATTTGTTCATTATTTGCTTTTTTCAAAGGCTGTAAGTTGTGCTATGTATTCTGTTGGACTAACCTTTTTGTAACCTGTTTCTCCAAGAACTTTTCCATCACTATTTAGCACTACCACAAAAGGGAAGTATCCTGCGGGATTGTATTTTTCGGCCAATAGCGTGTTTTTACGTATTTGTTCAGAATCCAGTTGATTTGCTTTTCTTCTTGGAAAATCGGCTTTGAGCATTACAAAATGTGATTTTGAAAATTCTTTGAAAATATCCGTGCTCCAAATTTCACGGTCTAACTTTATACACGGACCACACCAGTCGGAGCCCTGAAAGACCAGTACGATATTTTCATTTTTTTTTGCCGCCAGGGTTTTGGCTTCTTCAAAATTCGTGGTCCAATCCTGGGCAAAGATCGCGCTGGTAAACAGCAGGAATAATATTAAAAAGGATATTTTTTTCATTATTTTTTTAAATTTAATAGTTTAAAATGAACTTTTTTTATTCTTGTTCGGAGGTTATTACCTTCAAAAATTGAATGTGTTTGTTCTATTTAAGATTAACGCTATTCCTTTCAATTTATTTAGTATTTACTTATTAGTATTAAATAATTCGAAATAATTACAAGCTTAAATTTTATTTCTTTGTTAAATTGATATAAATATAACATT
>JAENXB010000292.1 GCA_016649785.1 Flavobacteriaceae bacterium | reverse complement strand
TTTTTATGTTCTTCATGATCTTGGATTTAAGGCTAGCGAATCATATTTTCGCCGCTAAAAGACGGCTCAGGTTTGAAGGCAAAAAAAAATCCCGTAGATGCAGGATTCAATCCCCAGGTGATTTCTATAGTTCAGGTTTTTACGTATATTTGCGCAGATGCAAAATCATCTAAAAAATGAACTACACAATGTCATTTCAGGAAAGAGCCAGGTTAGGTTTGGAGCAACTATCCAAGCAGTCGCCAATTACCTTAGCGATGGCACGCAGTCAAGCCCAAAAGCTGAAGACTCAAAGCAAATCAGGGAACAAGAAGCAAAGAGGCTAGAAAATTTTATTTCTGAAAAAAATCTTTGGATAAACGATATTGACTTTTCCCAATATGTAAGTGAAGGCGCAGAACAAAGGGTCTTTTTGAAAGATTCTGATCACGTTCTCAAACTAAACGATGCGATTTATTACAGCTATTGGAAAGATTATTTTTATAATTTACTACTTCACAACTTCTTCTTTACAGATACTGCGTACGAACTCATTGGTTTTACCACAGAAAATAAAATCCTATACGCTGTTGTTCAGCAATCATATGTTACAATATCTCAATCCACTAACTTGGATCAAGTTAAAGCCTTTCTTGAATCAAATGGTTTTATAAACAAACGGAATAATGATTATTTCAATCCGGATTTAGGTATTATCCTGGAAGATCTGCATGATGAAAATGTCTTGACCAGAAATGACATTTTATATTTCATAGATACCGTTTTTTATTTTACAGATGAGTTTTGGTCGCCAAAATAAAACTACCGATAACAGCTAAGGTTTCGTTGAGTGCGCAGCACCAACAATGAAGCCTATGTTGAACGGAACCGGATACATTCCATTCTCTATGGGTTTATGGTAAACGGAGTTTTAGGATTTGAAGAAGTTTTCTGATGAACCTTTTTTTCAATACCTGCTTAGCAAGATATTTTCAACACTCTGGTCTTAGCGTCTCGCTAAGACCTCTGGAGTTTGGTTATTTACGTAATTTTTTGACAAAAAATGCTAAAACGTTTCGTTTTAGCCATTTTTTTGCTAGATTTATATCTAGTTAGATTACTAGATATATGGGATATAGCACCAAAATACAACTCATCAAGCGAAAGAAAAGTGAACAGTGGTATGTGAATTTCCCTGCTGCGGTAGCTCAGGCTGTCGAGTTCGAGCAAGGAGAAGTGGTGGAATGGTTCATTGATGACCACCAGAATTTTGTTTTAAAACGCAGTGACCTGGCGGTTGCCAATCTTAAAAAAAAACTCAAGATGCCTCCACCAACATAAAATCCACCTTTGAAGGCATTTTAAACCGCTGTACAGGGGCATTTAAACAAGACCGGACTATGCAGCGGGCCAAAGAACTGGCCTTTGGTTTGCTTTCTTGCACAGGCAGGCTTACCGTTACCGGGATGCTGATCGCCGTGGGAAAGCAATTTGTGGATTGGACTGCTGCCTATCAATTATTCATGGGTACAAGAATTGATATTACTAAAATTTTCGAAGTGTCTTCTCAGGTATGTTTAGAGAATTTAGAAGCAGACCAAATGTTAATCGCCCACATGGATGACACCATCATACGAAAAGTAGGTAGAACAATAGCCGGGACAGCCTGGAGGCGCGATCCGCTGGGGCCTGCCTTCCACACTAATTTTATTTGGGCACAGCGCTTTATCCAGCTCTCCTTATCACTCCATGATAAAGGCATGAATTGTCAGTCCAGAGCCATTCCTGTAGATTTTCATCATAGTCCGAGTGTGCAAAAGCCATCCAAAAATGCAACAGAAGAGGAGTTGCTGGAGTATAAAAAAGCCAAAAAAGAACAAAATCTTAGTAAGCAGGGTTTAGAAAGAATCAAACTTTTTAGAGAGCGGCTAGATGCACAGGGTGTTAAAGAAAGAGAGCTTCTTCTAAGTGTGGACGGAGGCTATACCAATGAAACCATATTAAAAGGCTTGCCTGACAGGGTCACTTTAATAGGCAGGATCAGAAAAGACACTCATCTCAATTATTTGCCGGAGACCGAAAAAACCAAGGGCAGAAACAGGATTTACGGGGAACAGGTACCCAGCCCTGAACAAATCAGGCAATCAGATGATATTCCCTGGGTGGAAGTTAAGGCTTTTGCTGCTGGAAAATGTCATACTTTCAATGTCAAAATCATCAGGTCTTTAAAATGGAGGGTGGCAGGGGGAGATCATCTGTTGCAATTGGTCGTCATCCGGCCATTGGGATACCGGTTAAAAAAAGGAGGCCGGATGCTCTACCGAAAACCAGCCTACCTTATTTGCACAGACAATGACCTATCCATAGATAACCTTCTGCAAGCCTATATTTGGAGATGGGAAATCGAAGTGAATTTTAGAGAAGAAAAGACCACCAATGGTTGTGGTGATGCACAGGTGAGAAATGAAGTATCAGCAGCCAAACTTCCTGCCTTTGTAGTGGCAATGCACGCTTTCCTTCACCTGGCAGATCACATACTCACTAAAAAGAACGCAAACTTAACCCTGCCAAAGGCAAAATGGGAGGAAGTGAAACCTAATCAAAGGGCATCCACAAATAACCTCCTAAACCTATTCAGGGGGCATTATTGGTACGGAAAACTAGGAAAATCTTTCTCCGGCTTCGTGACAAATCAGCATCAAACCCAAAATGCCCACAACCCACTTGCTGAATGTATGAGTGCCGTTTTCTATATGCGCAAATAACCAAACTCCAGTAAACCAATTGGCTTTATAAAGCCAATTGGTTTACTGGAGTTTGGTTATTTGCGCATATAGAAAACGGCACTCATACATTCAGCAAGT
>JAENXB010000085.1 GCA_016649785.1 Flavobacteriaceae bacterium | reverse complement strand
GGCTACCCGTGGCTATTGCAACCCTTGCTATTTTAAACGGAAAGATAACTACTCCCGGAGTGCAAATTCCCATTACCAAAGAAGTGTATGAACCTATTTTAAAAGAATTGGAAGCACACGGTATTGTTTTTACTGAAAAAGAAACCGATTATTTAGGGTATAACCCTTTTGGGGAAGTTGGAAATTAACTAAAAAATCAGAATTTTAACTTCCTATCTCAAAAAACAAGACTATATGAAAGTAGTAGATGAAAAAGTAACTATTGATGGCATAGATAAAATCATATTAAATTACCTGATGGAAGATGCCCGAAAGTCAATTTTGGAGATTGCAAGAAACATAGGAATTAGCGGGGCGGCCATTCATCAACGATTGAGGAAACTTGAAAAATCGGGATTAATTGAAGGCTCCAAGCTCATGATCAATCCGAAGGTTTTGGGTTATACAACCTTAGCCTTTGTTGGGGTTTATCTGGACAAAGCGGTGAGTAACCCTCAGGCTGTAAAACGATTGAAGGAAATTCCCGAGGTAATTGAATGCCATTATACCACAGGGAACTGGTCCATTTTCCTTAAAATTCTTTGTAAGGATAATGAACATCTAATGAATGTTTTGAATAAAGATATTCAAGGAATAGATGGGGTTTCCCGTACAGAAACATTTATTTCATTAAACCAGCAAATAAAAAGACAAATCAAGGTATAGATCTGTTTTCAAATCTGTAAAACAAAAAAGGATTCTCAAATCGAGAATCCTTTTTTGTTTTTTATAAATTGTGAATTAGTTCCTTCCCAAATATATACTGACAAAGTACATTAAGGTAGCGAGTGATCCTACCGCGGCCACCACATAAGTCCTGGCTGCCCATTTTAAAGAATCTTCGGCAGCATCGTGTTCCTGCGGGCTAAGCATGTTTTTGGATTCCAACCATACCAAAGCCCTTTTACTGGCATCGTATTCTACAGGTAAAGTAATAAAACTGAACAAAGTTCCCATAGCATATAAAAATATCCCTACAAGCAAAATAGTACTCCCAAAAGCCGTGGTTGCCATAAGCACAAGACCTCCCAGGATCACCCATTGTGAAAATCTGGATGCCACGCTTACCCCAGGAACCAGTTGGCTTCGCATTTGCAACCAGCTATAAGCCTGCGCATGTTGCACGGCATGACCACATTCGTGGGCTGCTACCGCGGCAGAGGCAGCATTTCGCTGTGTATAAACCGATTCGCTTAAATTAACCGTCTTTTTTTGAGGGTTGTAATGGTCGGTTAACATTCCCGGGGTTGAAATTACCTTTACGTCAAAAATACCATTATCGTGTAGCATTTTTTCGGCGATCTCCTTTCCGCTCATCCCGTTCTGGAGATAAACTTTTGAATATGTTTTAAACTTGCTCTTCAGCTTGTTGCTAACATACAAACTCACAATAAATATGAGACCTGCGATGATATAATATCCAATCATTATGTTGTTATTTTTTGTTTTATTGTTTCAAATATAACAAAAATCCAGCCAATTTATCCGTCTGAATTTTTGTCATATTTGATATTATTCCAGCCCTGATACAGTTTTTAAGGTTAAAGTTTTATTAAAGGCCAATTTTAAAAAGAATCGGTTGCGAGAGATTCTTTACAAATTAAGATATTGTCTATATTTGCACAACTCATCTAAAAAATGCACATGCCATACAAAAGAATACTTCTAAAGTTATCCGGGGAAGCCTTAATGGGAAAACGACAATATGGAATTGATCCGGAGCGACTTGCAGAATACGCACAGGAAATAAAATCGGTCACAAAAAAAGGAATTGAGATCGCTATTGTAATTGGCGGAGGAAATATTTTTAGAGGTGTTGCCGGTGCCAGCAAGGGAATGGACCGGGTGCAGGCCGATAATATGGGAATGCTGGCCACAGTGATTAACGGCCTGGCATTACAAAGTGCTTTAGAAGTTGCCAATGTGCCAACCAGACTGCAAACTGCCATTCAAATAAATGAAGTGGCAGAACCCTTTATTCGCCGAAGAGCCATCAGGCATTTAGAAAAAGGCAGAGTGGTAATTTTTGGTGGCGGTACAGGAAATCCATATTTCACTACCGATTCCGCAGCCGTGTTAAGAGCTATAGAAATAAAGGCCGATGTGATCTTAAAAGGAACCCGTGTTGATGGAATTTATACGGCAGATCCTGAAAAAGACAAACAGGCAACAAAATTTGACCATATCACTTTTGACGATGTGCTCAAAAAAGGTTTAAAAGTGATGGATACCACCGCTTTTACACTTAGCCAGGAAAATGAATTGCCCATTATTATATTTGATATGAATACTCCCGGAAACCTGTTAAAAGTTGTTACAGGTGAAAAAATTGGGACCAAAGTGAATTTATAATCGGATAACAAAAATAATTATAGCCTTTTTTCAACTTTAAGTTTAAAAAAATGAATGACGAAATAGATTTTATATTTGAAAGTACCGAAGAGAATATGCGTAACACCATAAAACATTTGGAAAAGCAACTTCTTAATATTCGTGCCGGAAAAGCAAGCCCTGCCATGCTGGGAGGTGTTATGGTAGATTATTACGGCAATATGACCCCACTTATCCAGGTCGCAAATGTAAATACCCCCGATGCCAGGACAATAACTATACAACCCTTTGAAAGAAAAATTATTCCAAATATTGAGAAGGGAATAATGTTTGCCAATCTGGGTTTTAACCCCATGAATAACGGGGAAAGTGTTATAATTAGCGTTCCACCTTTAACCGAGGAACGCCGCAAGGAACTGGTGAAAATGGCAAAACATGAAGCTGAAGAAGCAAAAATAGGCATCAGGAACGATCGGAAAATGGCCAATAACGAAATTAAAAAGGTGGAAGTTTCTGAAGATGAAATTAAAATTGCTGAAGACAATATTCAGGAACTCACAAACAGGCACATAAAAAAAGTAGACGCAATATTAGAGGTTAAGGAAAGAGATATAATGACCATCTAATTCAAATTTTCCTTAAACCGGAAACCTAAAATTGCTTAATTATACTTTTATGCTAAATTGTATGCACAAAAGAATATGCCTATAAAAATCCTTTTTTGCTGTCTTTTTACTTCGATTTTGGCATTTGGTCAAAAAACAATTCCGTTTCATGAAAACGCCACTTCCGGATCCCTTTCTGATACTACCGCCATTCGTATCATCAAAAATGCAATTGATAATATTCCTAACAACTCTCCGGAAATTGCATTACCTGCCTATCAATATCAGACCTATTCAAAAACTGTAATTAAAAGGGAAGATACAACTACCCATTTTATTGAACCATCAGTAAACAATTACATCTTTGAAAAGCTTTCCCTGCATCAGGTTTCGCAACAAAAAACAAAAAAAGAGACTGTTTTAGCTTCAAATATGCCGGGATTTTATGAACCTGTTTACGATGTTTTTGAAAAAAGCCTCCATACCAATTCTATTTATGAAAAAGAATATGACATTTTTAACAAAAAATTCTTTGGACCTCTTTCTGAAGATGGTTTAGAGCACTATAATTTTCAATTAACAGAAACGATATCTGATACCCTAAATCCCTATTACGTGATCTTTTTTTCACCGAAAGATAATTCAGAAGCAACGCAACTTCAGGGGGAACTTCATATTAACACAAAGAGTTTTGCTGTGCAGGAAGCTACTGTGCATCATCGCATGAACATCAACGCGAAGATTACTCATCTGTACAAGTTTTTTGAAGAAGATTCCATTTGGTTTCCGTCCGAAACAAAAATAGAGGCAAGCCTGTTAAACAACATTGAGCCGATCAATTTGTTCGGAAAAAATATCGCTTTGGGAAAATTGACTGTTGATTATGAAGAAAACAAAAGCAGCAGTTTAACACAAACCTCTTCCTATATCGATATTCGGTTAAAAAATATTCCAAAAATAGAAGGAAAAAATATTGACATTGAAGCCTTAATTAAAGTAAATAACCCGACCGAAGATTTTTGGGAACAATATAGAAAACAATCTCTTGATTCAACCGAATACCATCTCATGGCTTATGCCGACAGTATAGCAAGAAGGAATAATATCCGGGGGCAATTGGAACGCAATGCAAATTTCAATAATGGTTATTATCGAATAAGCCTTTTTGACTTCGACCTGAAATATCTGGTCAAATACAATGATTATGAAGGCTTTCGCCTGGGAGTTGGAGGTTTTACCAACTATAAATTTTCTCAATATTTCAAATTAGGCGGCTATGTAGCAAGAGGATTTAAGAATCATGAAACAAAATATAAGATTGGGGTCAATTTTTTGATCGCAGAATCCACTAATTCTATTTTAGGGTTTAACTACACCAAGGACATTCAGGAGGTGGGCAGTAATCTTTATTTAACCGATAGCAGGACCTATTCCTTATTTGAGCCAAGGTTAGTGAACATCACCCAATTTTATAAATATAATTCCTGGCAAACCAGTTTACAACATCAGGTAAGTCCAAAAGTTCAATCGGAATTGCTACTTTCAAGAAGCGAAATTCAACAAACCAGCACCTACGCTTTTAGAGATAATGGCGGGTTGTTTTCCAACTACACCTTATCTGAGGCAAAAATCTCGGTTTTATGGACTCCTTTTAGCAAATTCATTAAAACCCCCTATGCTATTTCCGAATTTGAACCCGGATTTCCTAAAATATCCGCGCAAATAACCCAAAGTTTTAAGGGAGTTTTTGACGGGTATTTTAACTATACCAAATTGGATTTGAAACTGGTTCACGAACAGGAATATATCAACAAATCTTTAACCGAAGTGGTTTTGGAAGGCAATTTAGGTTTGGGAGACATTCCTTTAACCCACTTATATCATGCCTACCCCAACAGTCCAAATAAAGAAACCATTGGGCAGAGATTTTCGGTTGCCGGGATTCGAAGTTTTGAAACGATGTTTTTTAATGAGTTTTTTTCAGATAAACTCGCCAGTATCCAAATTAAGCATCATTTGAAACCTTTTGTAATTTCAGAGAGAGTTCAACCTGAACTTGTGCTAATCACAAGGCATGCCATAGGTGATATAAGTAATGTTGAAAAGCATCAAAACATAGCATTCAGTTCCTTAAAAGAAGGATATTCCGAATCTGGATTCGAAATTAACAAAATCCTCTTTGGTTTTGGGTTAAGTTTTGCCTACCGTTATGGAGCTTATCATTTGCCAACATTTGAGGAAAATTTTTCTTTTAAATTCACCTTTAATATGAAAATCTAATTTAAACAGATTAATTCTCTTAAGATCAATTAACCCCAAGGCTTTTTATACCTTTGCAGTCGTTTAAAAATCAGCCATGTCAAAAATATTCAGCTTTGGATTTTGGAATTCCATCGCCCGTGTAATTCTTCGAAACCGAATCACTATAATAGCAATTGTTATAGGTATCACCATCTTTTTTGCCACGCAATGGCAAAACATGCAATTCTCCTATACCGAAGCCAATTTATTGCCGGATGATGATGAAATAAATCTGGAATATAACGACTTTTTGGACAAATTCGGGGAAGAAGGCAACCTGATCGTACTGGCGGTAAAAGATCCCACACTTTTCACCCCCGAAAAATTTACAGCCTGGAACAAGTTGACAGAAACCTTAAAGGCTTATAAGGAGGTAGACCAGATTATTGGGGTGGGAAACCTCAAAAAACTGCAAAAATTTGAAAATCCCAGCCGATTTGAAATGATCCCCCTGAAAACACAGGTGAAATGGGATAGCACAGCAGTTGCCAATTATAGGGACGAACTTTTTAACCAACTGCCTTTTTATGAAAACCTGGTAGTTAGCGGTACTTCCAATACAGTTCAAACAGCGCTATACCTCAATGAAGGGATCGTAAATTCTGAAGAGCGCAAGGTTTTTGTTCTGGAAAAATTGCGGCCGCTTATAGAACAATTTGAAAAGGATTATAACCTGGAGGTATACGTTTCGGGAATGCCCTATATTCGGACCCTTAATGCCCAAAATATCATCGACGAAATAGGCCTTTTTATTATAGCCGCGCTTTTGGTAACCTCCCTGATCTTTTTCTTTTTCTTCCGCTCCTTCAGGGCTACTCTTATTTCCATGATCACGGTTTTAATTGGAGTAATGTGGGCTTTTGGGATTATAGGGCTTTTGCATTATGAAATAACGGTGCTCACGGCATTAATTCCGCCCCTAATAATTGTTATTGGGATCCCCAACTGCATATTCCTAATCAATAAATATCAACAGGAAATCAAGATCCACGGAAACCAGGCAAAGTCTTTACAGAGGGTAATCTCAAAAGTGGGGAATGCCACTTTACTCACCAATGTAACCACAGCATCAGGATTTGCAGCTTTTATCTTAACAGACAGCACGCTGTTAAAAGAATTTGGGATCGTAGCTTCTATAAATATTCTTGCACTCTTTATGTTAAGCCTGGTGATAATTCCCATCATCTACAGCTATATGCCACCGCCTAAGGACAAGCATTTAAAACACCTGAATAAGCGCTGGATCGGGACTTTTGTGGATTGGACTGTAAAAATGGTGAAGAATCACAGGATCACAATCTATATCGCTGCTATAATTTTACTGGTCGCCAGCATTATCGGGATCTATAGCATCAAAATTTCGGGGAGTTTATTGGAAGATATGCCTCAGCAAGCCGATTTCTTTAAGGACATCCGGTTCTTTGAAAAAGAATTCAACGGGGTTTTACCATTGGAAATCGTAATAGATACAAAGCAACCCAAAGGAGCTTTAAAACTGTCGAACCTAAAAAGGATGGAAGCTCTTGAAACGGCAATTTCAGAAGTACCTGAGCTTTCCTCACCGCTTTCGGTGGTTAGATTGGCCAAATATTCCAAACAGGCATATTACAACGGAAATCCTAAATATTATCAGTTGCCAACTTCACAGGAGCAAAATTTTATCGCCTCCTATTTAAAAGGGATTTCTTCTGAAGGAAATTTGCTGAATGCGTATATAGATTCTACCGAAAGATATGCAAGGATGACCACTTTTATGAAAGACATAGGAACCGATGAAATGAAACGCATCGAAGACAATTTATGGCCGCAAATAGATAAAATATTCCCCAAAGAACGTTTTGAAGTTACTATGACAGGGAAAGCCCTTATTTTTCAGAAAGGAACCTCTTATCTGGTAAATAATTTAATACTTTCCCTCTCCCTGGCAATTGTTTTAATTGCGCTGCTCATGGCCTGGATGTTCCGCTCCTTCAGGATGATCTTAGTGTCACTTATTCCAAATTTACTTCCATTATTGGTCACGGCGGGAATGATGGGTTTTCTTGGAATTCCCATAAAACCATCAACCATACTGGTATTTAGCATTGCCTTTGGGATTTCAGTAGATGACACCATTCACTTTCTGGCAAAATACCGGCAGGAGTTAAAAGCCAATGACTGGAAAATAAAACGTTCGGTGTACGCCGCTTTAAGGGAAACCGGAGTGAGCATGTTTTATACTTCCATTGTTTTGTTCTTCGGATTTTCGGTGTTTATGATCAGCAGTTTTGGAGGTACCGTGGCATTGGGAGGTTTGATTTCGGCTACTTTGCTTTTCGCTATGTTGGCAAATCTATTGTTGTTGCCCTCCTTATTACTTTCGTTGGAAAGAAATATCGCCAATAAAGAAACCCTGAAAGAACCGGCAATACAAATAATTACGGATGAAGAAGACGAACTTTTAAACGAAAAATAAAATCAATTAAAAATCAAAAATAGGCCCTTGCTTAGCTAGTGAGGAAGATTTATCTTTGATTTCTCAAAAAAATCCAATTAAAATGATAAAATTAAAAATTGCTGAACTGTTGAACAGCGATCAATATTTACAGGAAGTTGAAGCTAAAGGCTGGGTTCGCTCGTTTAGAAGCAATCGTTTTATAGCATTAAATGATGGTTCTACCATCAATAACATACAATGCGTTATAGATTTTGAGAATACCAAAGAGGAAATTTTAAAACGAATTACCGTGGGAGCCGCCATTCACGTGAAAGGAATTCTGAAAGAAAGTTTAGGCAGCCAGCAAAGTGTGGAAGTTGAAGTGAAATCGATTAAAATTTTGGGTGACGCCAATCCCGAAGAAGTGAAATTGACCATTTTATCTCCAAAACGCCACAGCCTGGAAAAATTGCGGGAACAGGCACATTTAAGGATCAGGACCAACACTTTTGGAGCCGTGATGCGGGTGCGCAGCAAACTTTCTTTTGCGGTGCACAGTTATTTTCAGCAAAACAATTTCCATTACGTGAACACTCCCATAATTACCGGAAGCGATGCCGAAGGTGCCGGGGAAATGTTTAAAGTGACCGCCTTCGACCTTAAAAATCCGCCAAAAAATGAAGCCGGGGAAATAGATTATAAAAAAGATTTCTTCGGAAAAGAGACCAACTTAACCGTTTCCGGCCAGTTGGAAGCCGAAACCTACGCACTTGCTTTAGGACAGGTTTATACCTTTGGGCCAACATTTAGGGCAGAAAATTCAAATACTTCCCGCCATTTGGCCGAATTCTGGATGATCGAACCAGAAGTGGCTTTTTGTGATCTTGACGGAAATATGGACCTGGCAGAAGATTTCATAAAATACGTGGTGAAATACGTTTTAGAACATTGTAAAGACGATTTGGCATTTCTTGACAACCGACTGGAAGAAGAAGAAAAATCAAAACCTCAGAGCGAGCGTGGAGAACTTAGTTTGCTCAATAAACTCAAGTTTGTCACCGATAACAATTTTAAACGCGTGAGCTATACCGAAGCTATTGACATATTAAAAAATTCAAAACCCAACAAAAAGAAGAAATTCCAATATCCCATTGATGCCTGGGGAGTCGATTTGCAAAGCGAGCACGAACGCTTTTTAGTTGAAAAACATTTTAAATGCCCGGTAATCCTGTTTGATTATCCGGCAAATATCAAGGCTTTCTATATGCGCCTGAATGAAGATGGCAAGACCGTTCGCGCAATGGACATCCTATTCCCCGGAATTGGGGAAATAGTAGGAGGATCTCAACGTGAAGAACGTCTGGAGGTCTTAAAAGAAAAAATGAAAGCGCTGGACATAGACGAGAATGAACTTTGGTGGTATCTGGACACCCGTAGATTCGGGACCTGTGTGCACAGCGGCTTTGGATTGGGCTTTGAACGCCTGGTGCAATTTGTTACCGGAATGACCAATATCAGGGATGTAATTCCATTTCCAAGAACGCCGCAGAATGCGGAGTTTTAAGGAAAAATAAGCAATAAGCCCACCCTGCCAGGGTGTAAAAAAGACCCTGGCAGGGTGGGCTATCGCTTTCACACCCGGTTTAATTCATCCAATAATGCTTTCCGTTTGGGATATTCTTTTCTAAAAGTAGCAATCAATAAATCCACCTCCCCGGTAGCCCCCAATTTTTTCATTCTGCGCAAATACCGGCAAGCGGTTTGGTAATGGTCTCTGCCCATGTACTTTCCCACATAATTTGTTATTCTTTCGCTATACAGTTCAAGTAATTCCGGGGTGTAGTTTTTAGACAAATATTTTTCGTTTTCCTCGATATTCTGAAGGGAAACATTTTCTTTTAATAGCAGGAACAACCTATCCCACCATTCTTCATTGATATAAATTTTTCGTGCCAATTCGGTATATTTCCAATATGACTTTGGGGTTATTTCATTAATTATACCTTCCAGAAAAGCATTCCACTCTTTTTTATCCACGGTATTTTTTAGTATTTGATAGTAATCCTGAGTACCTCTAAAGTCGTGAAATAAACGAAATCTGGCGTATTCAATAATTTTAGGAATGTCATTTTGGGCTTGGGCAATTTTCAACAACCATTCATACCATTCATTTGCCAAACCGAGCTTGTCTTTTTCATCAATTTCAATTCCATTTTTTGAAAGGGCAATTGCCTTATCAAAGTTTTTGTTTTGGAATGCTTTTTCAATTTCAGCCCTTCTGATGGATGCATTTGAAATATGTTGTGCTATAAATTTTTCAACTTCCTTTTCATCTTTAAATTTCCGCAGCAAATCCAGTTTTAAAAACTGCGCCTGTTCCAACTCATATTCTCCCTTTGCAGTATCCAGGCATTTTATTATCATTTCAGCTTCATTAATATCATCTGCAATATCAGCAGCTATTTGGAGCATTCCCAGATGCCAATCCCAACCGGAGAATTCCCCTTTTTTAAAGGTTTCTATGCAATATTTAAACAATAGCTCCCTTATTTCTTTAGGTAGTTCCACTGCTGCGACTTTATACAACATTTCCATTGCGGCATCAATAAAGTAACCTAAATCCCCATTGCTATCATCACCATATTGAAATGCTTCTGTCATTTCTTCCAGCAATGCACTGCTTATATAGATCGCATTTTTATAATTTCCCTGCTCAAAATATTTTTCGGCATTGATTACAAATGCTTCCGTAGTGTTTACCACATATTTCATTTCTGACCAATCTATGAAACCATCCCTGCCTGCCGCTGTTTTGAGGATTGAATGAATTTGTTTTTGATAGAATTCTTTAGATTGATTGTCGCTTAAATGTCCAAATGATGCCAAAAACAGGTTTCGAAACCTCCGGTCGCTTTTACTGGTTTCCTCAACAAATAATGCCAATTCTTCAGGTGTAATGGTTTTTAGCACATCTTTTATCTGTTTTGAAACCGACTTTGTTCCCGGT
>JAENXB010000240.1 GCA_016649785.1 Flavobacteriaceae bacterium | reverse complement strand
GTATGCAAGATGCATGAATTGCCGGTACAGGGCACATGCGGAGGCATGGCGATGTGTGCTTCCTGCCATTTTTATAGTTTAAGTCATTCCGATCACTTTCCGGAAAAAAGTTACGAAGAGGAAGATATGCTGGACCAGGCTTTTTTTGTGCAGGAAAATAGCCGGTTGGGCTGTCAGATCCCAATAACCAAAGAGCTGAATGGGCTTGAAATTAAGCTCGCGCCGGAGTCTATGTAGACCTCATGCATTTATTGAATTTAAAGAAGATATAGAAGCTCAATATGTTAAATATCAACATGTTTTCTGTTCTAATAAATATTTGGCAATTTCAGGGTTTAGGGTTTTCGGCCTTGGTTCAGGTAATAAGCCCGCTATACCCGAAAATTTTTCAGTAAAAAGGGAGGAAGACAGAAGAAATGCATTTTTAAGTTGGAAAAGTATAGAAAACTCCCAGTGATATGTTTTGTATTGGGGAATAAAACCCGACAGATTAAATAACTCTGTTCTTATTTATGATAAAAACGAATATGATTTAAGGGCTTTGAATATTAGTGAAGGTTATTTCTTTCAGGTTGAAGCATTCAATGAAAACGGGATTTCTACTAAAAGAGAGGTTATAAAAAGCGAATAAATATTTATTGGATCACTCTAGAACAAAAAAAGGGCAACCCTTATACAGTTGCCCTTTTTTTTATTCTAACATCTTTTTCTTTATTGTCTTGATTCTTGTTTCTTTTTTATAACATCTCTTTTCTCTAACTCTAATTAAAAGCTGATATTCCTGTAATATCCATTCCGGTGATCAAAAGGTGGATATCGTGGGTCCCTTCATAGGTAATCACGCTTTCCAGGTTCATCATATGTCGCATAATGCTGTATTCACCGGTAATTCCCATCGCACCCAATACTTGACGTGCTTCCCTGGCTATTTTAATGGCCATATCCACATTATTTCGCTTTGCCATGGATATTTGCGCCGAGGTGGCTTTTCCTTCATTTCTCATTACTCCCAGTCGCCATGCCAATAATTGGGCTTTGGTGATCTCCGTGATCATTTCGGCAAGTTTCTTTTGCTGAAGCTGGAAACTAGCGATTGGTTTATCAAATTGCATGCGTTCCTTGGCGTATCTCAGGGCGGTATCGTAACAATCCATTGCAGCACCAATTGCGCCCCAGGCTATACCGAAACGCGCGGAATCCAAACAACCTAGCGGTGCTCCTAATCCGCTTTTATTTGGAAGTAAATTTTCTTTGGGAATTTTTACGTTGTCAAAAATAAGTTCTCCGGTTGCACTTGCGCGCAGCGACCATTTATTGTGGGTTTCGGGAGTAGAAAATCCTTCCATTCCGCGCTCTACTATCAGTCCGTGAATTCGTCCTTCTTCATTTTTAGCCCAAACCACGGCGATATCTGCAAATGGTGCATTTGAAATCCAGAGTTTGGCGCCATTCAATAAATAGTGATCGCCTTTATCCTTAAAATTGGTTGTCATTCCGCCCGGATTCGATCCGTGATCGGGTTCGGTAAGTCCAAAACATCCCATCCATTCTCCGGAAGCCAGTTTTGGCAAATATTTTTTTCGTTGTGCTTCGTTTCCGTATTTATAAATTGGGTACATCACCAAAGATGATTGAACCGATGCAGTAGATCGTACCCCGCTGTCGCCGCGTTCAAGTTCCTGCATGATCAAACCGTAAGAGATCTGATCTAATCCGGCACCGCCGTATTCTTCAGGAATATAAGGGCCAAAAGCACCAACTTCAGCCAATCCGCTAATTAAGGATTTAGGAAATTTTGCATCCTGGGCTGCTGCTTCAATAATTGGGGAAACATCGCGTTTTACCCATTCACGGGCGGCGTCGCGCACCATTTTATGTTCATCGGTAAGTAAATCGTCAAGATTGTAATAATCAGGGGCCTGAAAAAGATCTGGTTTCATTTAGGTTGGATTTATACACAAAAATAACCAACCCAAGATTAGCAAACAATTTAAATGACCTATAATTTCAGGTAGAAAGGCGCTACCATTTTTTGATAGTCCTGGGTGTATTGATGTCTGCTTTCTTCCAGGATCAATTCAGATTTTTGTGTTTCTGATTTATTAAAACTGAATCTGATAAGGCTGCGTTTTACTTTGGAAGATGAAGTACCTTTCACTTCGGTGATTTTATTCGGATATAATTTTTGTTCAGAAGCCAATCCGATGAAATTTTCTTCTTCCTCCTTTGGAATAATAAGGCTGAAATTTCCATTTTCTGAAAGCAATCTTGCTACTCCCCAAACCAATTCCTCAAAAGGCAATGCGTCCTGAAATCTCGCAACTTCCCGTGAACTTCTGTCATCGGATGATCCTGAAGAATGAAAAGGGGGATTGCTGATGATCAGATCGTATTTTTCGTCCTCCATTTCTTCAACAAATTCCTCAAAAGCCGCGTGATAACAAAATAACCGGTCGGCCCAGGGACTGTTTTCAAAATTTTCTACGGCCTGTTCATAGGCATTTTCATCAATTTCCAAAGCGTCAATTTGCTCCGCATCACTTCTTTGTGCCAGCATTAAAGCCAATATTCCGGTTCCTGCTCCAATATCGAGAATGGAATATGGATCTTGAATAGAAGTCCAGGCCCCTAGCAAAACTCCATCGGTGCCAATTTTCATCGCGCAACGATCTTGTTCAATGCTGAATTCTTTAAACTGAAATGGTTTGCTCATTAAGATTGTTATGTTTTAAATTCCAAATTCCAAATTCCAAATTCCAAATTCCAAATTCCAAATTCCAAATTCCAAAAATTTGCTAAATCTCTAAATTTATGACTTATTGATAATTGTTGATAAAATTTTCCTCAGTTCGTTTGCTTCCAAAATGAGTTGATCAATTTCAACTTGATGCTGGACATTCATCACTTTTAATAAACTAAGCCAGTAAAAACTTTCCTTGGCTTCTTTTCTTGATATTCTAACCCGAAATTTAAAATCTTTCTCTCCAAGTTTTTCATTAGCCTCAATATAATTTGCCCCAACAGATCCGGATGACCTTATTAGTTGTTTGCCATCTTCAATATTCGCTATTGTTTTTTGAAGTTTTAGAATTAGAAACCTACAATCTCTGGCAAATTCAAATGTACGATCCTCTAAATTATAAGGTTTCATTTAGGAATTATTTTTAAACAGAATTGAAATATAGGGAATTTGAATTATTTATAGGACTCCATGCTTTCAATTCCACCTAATTGAGATTGAACTTTTTTATTTTTGGAATTTGGGTATTGAGATTTGGAATTTTCTTTTTGGCCGCGATGCTTCGGGGTGGAATCTTATTTACAGGTAAAGATCAATAAGTCCTTCAGGAGTTTTTAAGTAAATAATTTTGTTTTTCTTATCCAGTTTTTCAATAAACTCATCGTTCATGGGGATAAGGATCTGTTTTCCGTCTTTTTCAATTTCAAACAGGGCCTGTGCGGTGCTATCGTTTATGGAAACAACTTTTCCTATGTTGCCGTAATTGATATCTTCTACCGTAAAACCAATAATTTCGTGAAAATAAAATTTATCGCCCTCAAGTTCGGGAAGCATCGTGAGCGGAAGGTAAACGTCACATTTCATGATTTCATCGGCTTCCTCTGCAGAGTCCACATCCTCAAATCTCACCCTGAGCAGGGTGCTTCGGTGGAGGGAACTTTTGACAATAAAAAATGGAACCAGGTTTTCGTTGATGTCAACGAAAACTGATTCCATTTCTGTGTAAGCTTCGGGCTCATCGGTATCGAGTTTGATCAATAACTCGCCCTTGAAACTAAATTGACTAACGATTTTCCCTAAATAGAAACAATCCTGTTTAAGCATCGCCGGTAGTATTGATTAAGCTTCTTTTTTGTCTTCTGTGTCAGTTTCTTCAGCAGGTTTTGCTTCAGATTCTTTAGCAGGAGCTTCTTCTTTTGGTGCTTTGGCAGCTTCGGCCTCAGCTTCCTTATCAGCAATAG
>JAENXB010000132.1 GCA_016649785.1 Flavobacteriaceae bacterium | reverse complement strand
TAAGTGAGGTTTCAATTCTGAAAGGTCAATCTCAATAACTTCATCAAAATATTTTTCAGGGTTTGCATAAACCTCATCGTCTCCGGTTAGGTGTTCCCTTATTTCATTAGCCGCTTCAGCAACGTCAGCCCTATTAGTAGCTTTTAAATAACGTTCCATTGAATCGTCGTAACCAAATGTAGAAGTAGTTGCTCCCACTTCGGCACCCATATTACAAATAGTTCCTTTTCCTGTACAAGACATAGAGCGGGCACCTTCGCCAAAATATTCTACAATAGCTCCGGTTCCCCCTTTTACGGTTAGAATCCCGGCTACTTTTAAAATCACATCTTTAGGAGCGGTCCAGCCAGAAAGTTTTCCGGTTAATTTTACCCCTATCAATTTAGGGAATTTTAATTCCCAGGCCATTCCGGCCATCACATCCACAGCATCTGCTCCACCAACTCCAATGGCGACCATTCCCAATCCGCCGGCATTTACCGTATGGGAATCAGTCCCGATCATCATTCCGCCCGGAAAAGCATAGTTCTCCAGAACTACCTGGTGAATAATCCCTGCTCCCGGTTTCCAGAAACCAATTCCGTATTTATTTGAAACGGATTCCAAAAAGTCAAAAACTTCATGACTGGTTTTATTTGCTGTAGCTAAATCTATGGCAGCTCCCATTTTTGCCTGGATCAGGTGATCACAGTGAACGGTTGTTGGGACGGCAACATTTTTTTTCCCGGCCTGCATAAATTGCAACAATGCCATTTGTGCGGTCGCATCCTGACACGCGATTCGGTCTGGTGCAAAATCCACATAATCCTTACCCCGGGTAAAACCCTTACTGGCATCACCATCCCATAGGTGGGAATAAAGTATTTTTTCTGAAAGTGTTAAAGGCTTTCCAACTACCTTCCGTGCTTTGTTCACACGGTCGGCCATTTGGCTATAAACCTTCTTGATCATATCAATATCGTACGCCATTTTAATTTGATTTAATGTTCTACTTGTCTAGCGAAAATACGACTTTTGATTCGAATTTAAAAATTATTACCAAAATTGAATTATATATGAGAATAATTCGGTTATAATTAAAAATATCAAGTATACCTCGATTTAAGCCAAATAAAACTAGCTTAAATTTCGAAATTGATAATTGAGAATTGATGAACGCGTTTTTCAATTATAATGTCACTCAATGATTTCAATATCATCCCTGGATAACTAAAGATCTTGAGTCAAAACAATTCAGTATATAAACTGGAAATAATTAAAAATTGTAACACAAATCACAATTTGGAATTTAGGACAGTTCAATAAAATTATGATTTTCTGAATAATGAAGAAAAATTGACGATTTTGGATTTTTGAACTTCATCTCCTTGCAGGTTTCAAATTGCGTGGGTTTCACGCAAAGAGCGCAAAGCAAAAGAAATAACCGCAAAGAGCGCTAAAGTGATTCTTAGCGATCTTTGCGGTTATTTGCGGATTCTCCATAAAAAAAATCCTATTTAAATTTCTTGTCTCTTGTATCTGTCTTTTTACTTCGTATTTCCCTCTTCTAAAATCCATCTTTTTAAAGTCTTGATTCTTTTCTCTTGACTCTTTTTTCTATTTTTAGAACTAAAACAAATACTTAATTATCTGTTCTTCTGAAATCCCTTCTGCTTCTGCCTTATAATTTTTTATAAGCCTATGTCTAAGGATCCCCAGAGCTACAGCCTGAATATTTTCAATGTCAGGGGAGAATTTTCCATTGACCACTGCATGGGCTTTTGCCGCCAACACCAAATTTTGGGAGGCTCTTGGCCCTGCTCCCCAATCGACATAATTTTTAACTATTTCGGGAGCGGTTCCTCCCTGGGGCCTGGTTTTTCCAACCAGGTTTACGGCATATTCCACTACGTTATCTGCAACCGGTACCCGGCGTATAAGTTGCTGGATCTCAATAATTTCTTCAGCAGAAAATAATGGATTAATGGTTTCCTGATTATTGGCGGTGGTCTTTTTTACCACGTTAACTTCCTCCTCAAAGGAGGGATAATCCAGATTAATGGCAAACATAAAACGATCCAGTTGAGCTTCCGGTAAAGGATAAGTGCCTTCCTGCTCGATAGGATTTTGGGTTGCCAGGACAAAATAGGGCAAACTGAGTTTGTAGTTATTTCCTGCAACGGTCACCGCTCTTTCCTGCATAGCTTCAAGCATTGCTGCCTGAGTTTTAGGTGGAGTCCTGTTGATCTCATCGGCCAGGATAATGTTGGAAAACACCGGGCCTTTTATAAATTTAAAATGCCTGTTTTCATCCAATATCTCCGACCCAAGAATATCGCTGGGCATTAGATCCGGCGTAAATTGAATCCGTTTAAAATCCAATCCCAAAGCCTGGGCAATGGTATTTACCATTAAGGTTTTAGCCAATCCGGGAACTCCAATAAGCAATGCATGGCCACCAGCAAAAATTGATAAGAGAATTTGATTGATCACTTCTTCCTGACCAACAATTACCTTTGCAATTTCCTGCTTAAGTTTTTGGTGTTTTTCAACCAAAGATTCTACTGCGGCCACATCAGACATTTATAGTAGTTTATTTTTTTAACCAATTGCTTTCATAATCGCAATTGCGGAATTTACCATTGATTTTTATATACGTATCGGCAATTTTTTCCTCCTGCCATTTTTCAATGGCATCCAACTGTTTATCTTTTAAGGCAAGTTCCTTAATTTTTAAATAATCCTGTGCAAAATCAGCTTTGTGTTCAGTATAGCGTTTGTTCACTGTGATTATTTTATAGAACACCCTCCCTGTACGGTCCTGATCTGTAAGCACCAATGAAACATCATCTTCCTTTAAATTGACTATTTGATCGTAAAGTGAAGGATCTATTTTGTTAATCTCAAAGCGGGTGTCCCCAGTGGTAGGATTTATCAACTTACCGCCATTGGCAGCTGTTTGTTCTTCATCTGAATATTTTTTCGCTGCATCAGCAAAAGTCAATTCTTTTGCAACAAGCTGGGTTCGGATGCTGTCTATCTGTTCTTTAGCCTTTTCCATTGTAGCATTGGTAACATCCGGAATTAATAGAAGATGTCTTATTTCAAGGTTTTGACCAATCACCTTATCAACTTTTATGATATGAAATCCAAATTGGGATTCAAACGGCTCACTAACTTCCCCTTCCTGCAAACTAAAAGCGGTATCCTTAAAATCCTTGTCCAGTCCGTCTTTCCTGGTAATTACCATACGGCCTCCATCTTTACTCGATCCGGGATCCTGTGAATAAAGTATCGCTTTGGTAGCAAAGCTGGCTCCGTTCTCCACAACATCTTCCTTAAATTCATTAAGTCTGTCTATAACTTTTTGCTTTTCGCTTTGCGGAATTTCGGGTTTGATTATAATTTGTGAGATCTCCACCTCATCGCCAAAAATAGGACGTTTATCTTCTGGAATCCCCGCGAAATAGGCCCGCACTTCATCTGGCGTAATCTCTACGGTTTCAATAATTTTTTTCTGCATCCTATTTGCCAGTTCCCGTTGTTTGTTCAGTTCGAACAATTCTTTTTTGAACTCTTCTTCTGTATCCCTTTTATAAAACTTCAACACTTTATCCATGGAACCAATCTGTCCCACCATTTGAGAAACTTGTTGGTCGACAAAATTTTCAACTTCAGAATCGGCAACCAGGATACTGTCCTGAACTGCATGGTGGGCATATAATTTGTTTTCAAGCAAACTTCCCGCCAGCTGGCAATCGGTAATATCGGCAGTAGAAATTCCCTGACTTTTAAGATCTTTGTACATCAGATCTATATCGCTGTCTAAAATTACATATTCCCCAACCACAGCGGCAATTCCATCAACCTTAATTCTTTTGAATTCGCTCGGGGCGGGCTTCGCTTCAACTATTTCTTCCAGTGGTTGAATAGCGGTACTATCAGTTACGATAACTTCCTGAGCACGACTTTCTTGTACCATTCCTAATGTTAAGAACAAAACAGCGGCGCTGTTAATTATAAATTTCAAATTGTTTGTTTTCAATTGCATCTCTAGTTATATCTTTTTCTAATTCTTTTACCAATTCGGCTTTGCGTTTATTGAGAATAATTTGCTTTATCGTTGAATTTGCATATTCCAACGGGGCCTGATCATTTCTCAACAACACATAATTTACGTACACCAAATATACTTCTAATGAATCTTCAAGTTCAAGAAAATTCGATTTTTTTAATAATTGTGATTTATTGCTGTCACTAAGGGGGCCAATCCTGTTAAAAACCGAGCTGGTACTTACCCAAACCGAATCGTTAAAGGAAAAGGCCTTAAACTGAAGCGCAATTTTATCCAAATCGGTTTTATCCTCCTCATTGAATCGTATAAATTTCCTTTTGATATCTTTAAAATCCAAGCTATTTTTATCTAAATTGATAAACCTCAGTTTTACCAGATCTTCATTTAACCTGAAATTTTCCAAATGCGCATCGTAATAGGATTCAATTTCACTTTCGTTAAAGGATGTATCCAGCTTTTTGGAAACCAGGGCATCAGCATAAGCCTTGGTATATAATTCGTTTTTGTAATTTTTTACCAATTCGTCAAATTCCTTTTGAACTTCACTGCTCAAATTATATTTTGCACGATCTATCAATAATTGTTGTGTCGCCCATCGGGTTATAAAATTTGAAACAATAAGGATGCTGTCTTCCTCTGTGACATTTTCCCCGATCAAAGCCTGAATATCTTCTTTATAAAGGTAATTTTCATTTACCCTGGCAACAACTTCGCGCTCTTCCGTCTCTTTATAATAATTACAAGACTGCAGGAATGTCGAAAAACATAATACAAGTAAAAATTTTAAGGTATGCTTCCCCATCAATTGCGTTTAATATAGATATTGTACCTGTTGATTTTTCAAACAATTTCCGAACTCTTCGGATATTAAAAAAATATTGCGGCAAAAATAAGAATTCTGATAGCTTCTGCAAGCTATTACCACAAACGATTTCAATTTCAGCAAATTATAATAAAAAATATGAATTTCTGAAGTACCTTGGATTTTTAACAAAAATGGCACCAAGATGAAATATTCAAAGGAAATTATTATAACCCTGCCAGGAAAGGATGTTGTCGATTTCTTACAATGAATTTCAATTTAGTGGATTTATGAAATGAATTGGTTTATTAATGCCGGACGCTTTTGAAAAACGATCATTAAAATATATGCAGGATTTTAAGGCTTTTGCTTAAGAAGGTAAAAGTATTAGGGATAATTAAAACAACATGGAAAGACAAATAAAACTTATCTGGGATTTTAGAGGTCCCAACGCTTTGCTGACGGCACAACATCACGAAATTCATTTAAAGGATTTCATAAAAACCGAGCATCTCCAGGATTGGAATATTACAGGATTTCAACAAATAAATGAAATGCACACAATTGCATTTTGGGTAATTCCCGAATCTGAAATTTTAAAATTCAGGGATATTTTAAAGCCGCATCGGGCAACTTTATACACCGAATAATTTATTTTAATTTGATTTTTTCCGATTTATTTAGATCACTCATTTATATTTGTCAAAAATCAAATAATCATGAAAAAATTTATTTTAGCAATTGCGGTTGTTTTATCCGCTACCTGTCTTCAGGCACAAACTAAAGTTGGCACCATTGATGCCGATTATATCCTGGGCCAAATGCCTGAAATTAGCAAGGTGGAAGAAGGACTAAAAACCTACAACACAGAGCTTCAGGCCGAATTGCAAACCTCAATTAAGAAATATGAAGAATTAATTGCCGCCTATCAGGCAAACAACACCACTTACACTGTAGAAGAAAAAACTTCAAAAGAAAGTGAAATCATGGAAGTGGAAAATGAAATTAAAAATTTCAGACAAAAAGCTTCCGTTTTGGTCCAAATGAGAAGGAATGAACTCACCCAACCATTCTATTTGAAAATTGACGAGGCGATGAAAACGGTGATTTCGGTACAAGGATATACTCAAATATTCAACTCCAGTACAAACGGACTTGCCTTTGCCGATCCAAAATTTGATATTACAGATGCCGTATTGGAAAAATTGGGGATTACCGCAAAATAATTACCTCTAAAAATAATTAAAAAAAGGCTGTCCAAAATAATTGGGCAGCCTTTTTTTAATATGCAAAATTGTGATTTTATCTGCTGTAATTAGGAGATTCGTTGGTAATGGTCACGTCATGAGGATGACTTTCGTGAATTCCCGAGGCTGTGATTTTTATAAACCTTCCTTTATCCTGAAGGCCGGCAATGTCTTTTGCCCCGCAATAACCCATTCCGGCGCGCAATCCGCCAACAAACTGATTGATGCTTTCCTCCAGATCTCCTTTATAAGGAACCCTTCCCACGATTCCTTCAGGCACCAATTTCTTGATATCATCTTCAACATCCTGGAAATACCGGTCTTTTGAACCTTGTTGCATGGCTTCAATAGAACCCATACCACGGTAGGATTTAAATTTCCTTCCCTCAAAAATAATGGTTTCTCCCGGAGATTCCTTAGTTCCGGCAAGCAAAGAACCCAACATCACGCAATCTGCTCCTGCTGCGATGGCTTTAGGGATATCTCCGGTATATCGAATTCCTCCATCTGCAATTACAGGAATTCCACTGCCTTTAATCGCGGCGGCGACTTCCAATACCGCCGAAAATTGAGGAAAACCAACCCCGGCCACCACTCTGGTTGTGCAAATAGATCCTGGACCAATCCCAACTTTAACGGCATCGGCACCGGCATCTACCAAATATCTTGCGGCCTCGCCTGTGGCGATATTTCCAACAACAACTTCCAGATCCGGGAATTTTGCCTTTATCTTTTTTAATACATCTACAACTCCCTTGGTATGTCCGTGCGCGGTATCAATTACCACTGCATCTACTCCCGCATTCACCAAAGCCGCGGCGCGTTCAACGATATCAGATGTTACTCCAAGAGCCGCCGCAACACGTAAACGTCCATAACTGTCTTTATTGGCTACAGGTTTTTGAGTGAGTTTTGTAATATCCCTAAATGTGATCAATCCCACCAGTTTCTTTTCGGAATTAACCACAGGTAATTTTTCGATTTTATATTGCTGAAGAATATCTTCTGCTTCTTCCAGAGAAGTTCCTTCCGAAACCGTAACCAGGTTTTTTGAAGTCATTACTTCCGAAATTGGACGATCGCTGTCTTTTTCAAAACGCAAATCCCGGTTGGTTACTATTCCCAACAATTTACCTTTATTATCTATAATTGGAATTCCCCCGATGCTGTGTTCCTGCATATTCCGTTTTGCATCGTTCACCGTGGCCGTAATTGGCAAAGTAATAGGATCTATGATCATCCCGCTTTCTGCACGCTTTACCTTTCTCACTTTTAAAGCCTGCGCTTCTATTGACATATTCTTGTGAAGCACACCAATTCCACCTTCCCTTGCAATGGCGATGGCCATTTTACTTTCGGTAACCGTATCCATGGCAGCAGATACAATAGGCACATTAATAGGTATGTTTTTCGTGAATCTGGAGCGAATACTTACCTCTCGCGGTAAAATATCAGAATAAGCAGGGATCAATAAAACATCATCGTAGGTGAGTCCCTCGCCAATAATCTTGAAGTCGTGTGCAGTCATAGCAATTAAAGATTTAATTGCGTGCAAAAGTAAGCATTTTTAAAACAAAACCCGAATTAACATTCAGGTTATCGGGTCTAATGATAAAAATAAGTGAATAAAAATTGAATGAACTACCTCGAGGCAGAGCCATCGAGGTATCAAAACAAACGTAATTGATTTCTATGTATCTCTTTATAGTTCGATTTTCCTTGATTTTGGAGATACTTCTTGATCACTTCCTCATTAGCATACTGTCCTACGG
>JAENXB010000232.1 GCA_016649785.1 Flavobacteriaceae bacterium | reverse complement strand
GGGATATCTGGCGATATTTTACAGAACCCAAACCTGGGAAAGGGCTCAATAATTTTTAAAACAAAAAGCATATAAAACCATTCTTTTTTAAAGGGTGGTTTTTTTTATTTGGAGAAAAAAGAAACTTAAATTTGTTCTCCAACTTAAGTACATTAAATGAATTTCTATATAAACGTTATCCTCCCACTTCCTTTAGAAAAACAGTTTACTTATGAAGTAACTCCGGACGAAGCCGAATTTTTACAACCGGGGATGCGGGTTGCAGTACCATTCGGGAAAACCAAGATATATACAGGGATCGTTGCCGGTATTCATCAAAATGCCCCGCAAAAGTATGAAGCCAAACCAATTGAACAGATACTTGATGAATCTCCAGTAGTTACAAAGCATCAGTTGAAGTTTTGGGATTGGATAGCGCGTTATTATATGTGTGCAGAAGGAGAAGTGCTTAAAGCGGCACTCCCTGGCGGATTTTTGTTGGAAAGCGAAACTTTGGTGCAATTAGCTCATTCAGCTGAAATTGATGAAAGCGATTTAAGCGATGAAGAATTTTTACTTTATGAAGCCCTTCAGCGCCAATCTTCCCTGAAAATTCAGGAAATAATGCAGCTGCTGGACAAAAAGAAGGTGTTGCCCATAATAAACCGGATGGTTTTAAAAAATCTTTTGGTGGTAAACCAGGAAATTTTTGAGCAATACAAACCTAAGCTCATTCGCTATATTAAGTTGAACGAGAAGTTTGATTCGGAAAAAGATATGCAGCTGCTTTTAGAGGGATTGAGCAATGCTCCCAGGCAACGGGAAGTTATTCTATCCTGGTTTCAAATTCAGGCAAAATCCGGAAAACCGGTTCAGTTAAAATTGCTTTCCGAAACCAGCGGGGCATCAACAGCTATTATAAAGGCTTTAATTGATAAAGAAATATTTTCTGAATATTACTTAAAAACCGATCGGGTAAAATTCGATATAGAAGATACTGATCAATCCATGGTTTTAAATGAATGGCAGCAAGAAGCCTTTGAAGAGATCAATAGCATTTTATCAAAGGATGAAGTTTGTTTGCTGCACGGGGTTACATCTTCCGGAAAGACCGAGATCTACATCAAAATAATTGAAAATATTATTTCCCAGGGGAAGCAGGTTCTCTATCTATTGCCCGAAATTGCACTAACCTCACAACTTGTTAGCCGGCTTCAGTTATATTTTGGGGAACAGGTATTTGTTTACCACAGTAAATACTCTGTAAATGAACGTATGGAGGTTTACCGGCACGTATTAAATTCAAACGCAAAAGCAAAGATCGTATTGGGAGCACGGTCGTCTTTATTTCTGCCCTTTCAAAATTTAGGTTTGATCGTAGTAGATGAAGAACATGAAACAACTTATAAGCAATTTGATCCTGCGCCGCGATATAATGCCCGCGATGCAGCAGTGGTTTTGTCTCAAATGCACAAAGCAAGTATTCTAATGGGGTCGGCTACCCCATCTTTAGAATCGTATTTCAACGCATCACAAAAAAAATATAAACTGGTCAATTTAAAAAGGCGATTCGGGAATGTCCAGCTCCCTGAAATTGAGATTGTGGACATTAAGGAAAAATACAAGAAAAAGCAGATGAAAGGCCATTTTTCCGATAGGTTATTGGAAGAGATAAAAATCACCCTTGAGGAAGGGGAACAGGTTATTCTCTTTCAAAACCGAAGGGGATATTCACCAATTCTGGAATGTATTACATGTGGTCATTCTCCGCAATGTCCAAATTGTGATGTGAGTCTTACTTTTCACCATCACAGCAAACAGTTGCGCTGCCATTACTGCGGTTACCATATCTCGATGCAGAAAAAATGCATGGCTTGTGACAGCGTAGATCTTACTACCAAAGGTTTTGGTACGGAACAAATAGAAACAGAATTACAAACACTTTTGCCTGAAGCTAAAATTGGCAGAATGGATTTAGATTCTACGCGCGGGAAGCATGGACATCAAAAAATAATAACTGCTTTTGAACAGGAAACCATTGATGTTTTGGTGGGCACCCAAATGCTGAGCAAAGGATTGGATTTTAGAAAGGTGCGCCTGGTAGGAATCATGAATGCGGATAATCTTCTGAATTTTCCCGATTTCAGGGCCCATGAAAGAAGTTTTCAACTGATGCTGCAGGTTGCCGGAAGGGCGGGACGTACAAAAAAACAGGGAAAGGTTTTGATTCAAACCTACAATCCACATCATAAAATTGTGCAGCAGGTAGCAGCTAATGATTTTGAAAGCATGTTCAAAGAGCAACTTGAAGAACGCTATCAGTACCAATATCCGCCATATTTCAAATTGATAAAATTCACGCTGAAAAGCCGGGATTATTCCAAAACCAACGATGCAGCCGACTGGATTGCAAAGGCTTTGGGAAATGTGTTCAGGGAAAATGTGTTAGGACCGGAATTTCCCCCGGTTGCGCGTATCAGGAACGAATATTACAAAAACATCCTGCTAAAGATCCCACCACAACAATCCCTGGGAAAAACCAAGGAGTATATTCATAAAATCTTGAATAGTTTTAGCGCAATCGGTGTATGGAGAGGAGTGAGGGTAATAATAAACGTTGATCCTTATTAGGTTATGTCTTAACGGTTAAGCCTGATAATTTCTTATGCAGAAAGAATATTGTATAATTTGGCTAAAATCTCAAAGTATCAAATTTCGATAAAATAAATGAAAAGGAAGAGAATCCCGTTTATTGTATAGCGCTTAAAGCCTCTATTAAATCGGATTTTTTATGTCGGCTTAGCGGAATTTGCTGTTTGTCGATTTCAATATTTTTGCTGCTATAGCGTTCCACTTTTTCCAGATTGACAATATATGATTTATGGATGCGCAGGAATTTATCCTGTGGAAGTTGTTTTTCAAAAGATTTCATCGTGGCAAGAACTACAAAAGAGTCTTTTTCAGTCACAAATTTAACGTAATCGCCAAGTGCTTCTATATATTTCAGCTTACTTAAGAATACCTTTCTGTTCTTCAGGTTGCTTTTCACAAAGATAAAATCTTCATCTTCTACAGTTGTTCCGTTGATCTTTAAATCATGAAGTTTGATCGCTTTAGCTACCGCATTGTTAAACCGCTCCTTATTTACGGGTTTATGTATATAATCTACAGCATCATAATCAAAGGCTTTAAAGGCGTACTTGGTTTTCCCGGTTACAAATATGATCTGGGGTTTATTGACCAGGTTGTCCAAAAGGTCAAATCCAGATAAAATAGGCATTTCAATATCCAAAAAAACAAGGTCAACATCTGTGTCCAAAAGGCCATTTTTAGTTTCAATGGCATTATTGTACTCTGCGACTAATTTTAAATTAGGATGATCTTTAATCAGCTTTACAATAGACAAGCGTTGTAAGCTGGAATCGTCAACGACAGCACATTTAAGTAAAGTATCTTCCATAGTTTGCAGGTTAAGCCAAAACAATATTAATCATTAAATCTTATTAATACAAGCTAATATTGAATTACGTCGTTAATAAATGTAGTTTAACGTGAGATCAAGGCTTTGTTTATGTGGAAAAACATGTTACTTTTGCAACCAAATTAATTTAAAACAATTTTTATGAATCATTATGAAACTGTTTTCATCTTGAATCCCGTTTTATCTGATGAACAGATAAAGGAAACAGTTCAGAAATACGAAGACTTTCTTATTTCGAACGGTGCCAAGATGATATCCAAAGAAAATTGGGGGCTTAAAAAATTAGCATACCCAATTCAACACAAAAAAAGTGGTTTCTATCACTTATTTGAATTTGCAGCGCCAGGAGAGGCTATCAATCCTCTGGAGGTAGAATTCAGGAGAGAAGAGCGAATGATGCGTTATCTAACTGTACGTTTGGATAAACATGCACTAGCCTGGGCCGAAAAAAGAAGAAATAGAAACAAAGAAAAAGCGTAGTTATGTCATCTATTGAACAACAATCAAAAGGAAAGAAAGACGGGGAAATTAGATATTTAACCCCTCTGAATATTGAAACTTCCAAAACCAAAAAGTATTGCAGATTTAAAAGATCAGGTATTAAATATATCGATTTTAAAGATGCCGACTTTTTAATGAGTTTTGTTAATGAACAAGGTAAATTGTTGCCAAGACGATTGACCGGTACTTCATTGAAATATCAACGTAAAGTGGCTGTTGCCG
>JAENXB010000311.1 GCA_016649785.1 Flavobacteriaceae bacterium | reverse complement strand
ATCCGGAACAGATTCCCTTATTATGGTATCCCAAAATAAAATCCCCGGTTCGGCCGATTTCCATGCATTATGAACAATTTTATTCCACAATGTATTTGCTTCAATTTCCTTGGTGTATTTCGGATTTTCACTGTTGATGGGAAATTTGTGCGTGTAACTTGTATTATTTTTGACAGCTTTCATAAAAGCATCGTCCATTCTCACTGATATGTTTGCTCCGGTAACTTTTCCCTGTTCTAATTTCGCATCGATAAAATCCTCGGCATCGGGATGATTTACGGAAACTGAAAGCATCAAGGCTCCTCTTCGTCCATCCTGAGCAACTTCCCTGGTAGAATTAGAATAGCGCTCCATGAATGGAACCAAACCGGTAGAGGTCAAGGCTGAATTCTTGACAGGAGATCCTTTTGGACGTATATGTGATAAATCATGACCCACACCTCCACGGCGTTTCATAAGTTGGACCTGTTCCTGGTCTATTTTCATGATACTGCCATAAGAATCATTCAGTCCCTTATTTCCAATTACAAAACAATTTGACAGGGAGGCAATTTGTTCCCAATTCCGGCCATAGGGCTTCCTTGTGGAACGATGTATTTAAAATTTTCCAACAAGCTCAAAATCTCATTTTCCGACATGGGATTTGGATATTTAAGCTCTATTCTCGCAATTTCCCCGGCAATTCTATGATGCAATCCAGAGGAGTTCGCTCATAAAGATTATCGAACGAATCTTTTAAGGCGTATTTGTTAATCCATACGCGGGCAGCTAGTTCATCGCCCTTAAAATAGGCTTTTGAGGCCTGAAAAGCTTCATCCTGGGAGTAGGTTTTTGCGGGAGGTAGGGTAGTAGGTGTTTTCATTTTGTAGTCCTTGTTGGTAAATTGTGCGTTATTATATGGTATAAATGTAAATAAAATTATACAATAATAAATACGTCAATTAATAAAAAGTTTACAGGTAATATAATCTAAAATACTGAATATCATAATTTTAGATATTTATGAACAAATAAATGTTCACAAAATATTCAAATTGTGAAAGATTGAATGCCAATAAATTAACAATGGTTTTATTGGGGTGAGTGAAGAAAAATCAGATAAAAAAGAAAGATTTATTTTTATCTAAAAATCTTTTTTCCTGGATATTCTAAAAATATTATAGGTAGAGATTATAACCCAAAGTGATAAAACAAAAATAGAAATTATCAGGCCTTGTGAGGTACCAAAAAACTTTTGAAACACTGCTCCGGTATAACCCAGTAAAGCTGAAATATCCAGTTTCAGCAAAATTAAAATTCTTGAGAGGTCAATTGGGTTGAACATAGAAGCTATTAGCGAGAATTTATCTAAGGGATAATCATCAAACATAACTAAGAACATAAGAAAGATGCCGTCATAAATAACAGCCATGAAAAGCCACAACAAAATAGCATACCCAAAACCTTTTATCTTATTTTCATTGGCGAGGGCTATATTAAAAGCCAGTGCGGTAAAAATAAAAGTTAAGAACGCACCGGTGACAAGTAGCAGAGCAAAATCCCAGATTGCAGCAGATTTAAAAATGCCGTAAAATATAAATGGAAGTCCCAATCCAAGAATTAAACTCATAGAGAGGGAAAATGCTACTCCCAAATATTGACCTAGAAAAATATAGGATCGTTTTATAGGTTGGGCCAGGAGCAACTCGGTAAATTCTTTTGAATTATAATAATACATTACCCCAAAAATGGTCCCAATAAGAGGCACCAGGATAATAATTACATTCATAAGTGTAATCACCGCTTTGGAAAGATCGTTGTTAAGAAACAATAAGACAACTCCCAGTAAAAGGTAAAACAGGAAATATATATAGCTCCAACGGGAACGCATCAGATCATAAAAACTGTATTTCAGAATTTTAAGCATAACTACTGGATAAAATTGACGCTATCGCGTGTTCAAAATCGGGTTGATTAGTTTTTGTCTTTAATTCAGAAATACTGCCTTTAAAGTAAATTTTTCCTTCCAGCAGAAAAACAATTTCATCGGCTATTTCTTCAACAAAACTCATGATGTGTGAGGTAATAAGGATTGTCTTCCCTTTGGTTTTTTCGGTCTGAATAAGCTCTTTTAAACGAATATGTGAAATGGGATCCAATCCGGAAGTTGGTTCATCCAGAATTATTAAGGGGCTGTCAAACATAAAGGCGAGTAAAAGGTTCACTTTTTGTTTCATCCCTCCAGAGAGGTTTCCAAGTTTTTTATCTAAAAACAGCTCCATTTTAAAGAGTTCTATGAGCCTGAGTTCATCAGTATTTTTTTTTGCCCTGATGTCTTTGATCATTTTAATAAGCTCATTAACGGTCAGGTTGCCCGGGAAATTTGCTATTTGTGGCAGATAATCGAT